>DASUHB010000065.1 GCA_036273715.1 Gemmatimonadaceae bacterium | reverse complement strand
CGGCCCACCGCGCGTCCAGTAGCGAACACGATCTTGCCCACCTGAAAATCGCTAACGTTGGGCGCGTTGGCGTCGAAGCTCCATGACATGCCGTCGCCTCCCGCGGAGCGGATGGCTTGATCGCCGTGTTCCATGAGGATGACGCCGGGCTGATACTCGACATCGGGACTCCGCTTGGGTGCGACGCCGAACTTCACCTCGCTCGGACTCAGCGTGTGCGGATCGATCGCCGTCAGCACGGTCGTGCCGGGCGATGTTTGCGGGTGGTCGAGCCACGATGGCGGGTCAACCGCGCTGTCCTGTTGGGCAGACGCGACGGCCGGCTGCGGGGCCGCAGATTGCTGCGGTGGCGGCGATGGCGGCGGAGGCGAAGGGGCCTTCTTGCAGGCAGACGGTGCAACGGCGGCACCCAAGACTGCGATCGCGACGGCGCGGCGGCACGAGGCGATGTTCACTGTGCTCTCCGGTTGGTCGGGCAGGGATACTCAGGGATTCGTCGCGAACAGCTTGTTGCACACGGCGCCGAGCGTTTGGCCTAACCGTGCGCCCGACTGCTTGAAATAGCCCTCGTTGGCCACCAGCAGGAAGGTGCACACCCGGTTAGGCGCCTTGTAGGCCGTGATGCCGCCCGTGTACTGCAACGCCCTGTCGCCAACACCCGGCAGCGCCAGCGTATCCGGAAGGAATTTCACGCCCGCGTTGAAGCTCGCGATGTTATCGGAGCTCAACGACAACTGGATGCTGCCATCCGCCGCTTCGACCGTACACGATGTCGCGTTCCTCGTCTTCGGCGTGCCGGGACCGGGCAGCAGCGCGGCATTGACCTCGGGCGTGAAATACTTTGCGCACGCGCCGGCGCCGAGCCTCGTCCAATCGCCACCCGATCCTCCGGCGCTCGGATCTGCGGCAGCCGATTGGCTCGATGCGGACTTCTCGCAGGTGCCAGGCGAGTTGGCGAGCGTCGCCGCCAGCATGAGATACAACGCGGCCCGGGTCACACGAACCTCCGTTGATCCGCTCACTGGACACCTGCCGGCGGCTTGACGTTGGAATAGTCATAGCGAGCGCTAGTATTCAGCAGAAGTATCCGGTCCACGCCGATGTGAGCGGGGGCAAGGGATTCTGCGTGAGAGTCTCCAACGACGCTGCTTCCCGCGAGAACAGCATGAACATGTTCCTCAAGCAGTGGGCAGCGAGCAACATCGAGAGCATCAACACCAACTGGACCAACCAGTAGGAATGCCGTCGTATCGAACAGCCGCTCGAGCTTCGTCACGTTGCGGCCTAACGCCGAGCTCACGTGCAGCCGAATCTACTAAGAGCGCTGGGCGCAGCCAGCACGATTCCGCAGATCGGCTGTCAGTTGCGGCGTTCGTTAGACAACGTGATCATCGAAGCTTGGGGAACGGTGCGACGTCGTACAAGCCATACCGGAAAGTTAGGCAGAAGAGCGGCCGCGTGCCCTTGGTCGACCGTAGGTGAGTCCACTGGCGCCTTCGGATTCTATCGCTGTATCGAAAGCTTGCCCGCTTCGAGTCCTTCCAACAGCTCGAGCAATCCCACCGCTTCCCACACCCGGTTCCGCGGCGAGTTCGATACCGGCTTGAGCACGCCGGCATGCTGCAATTGCTCCATCGCCTGATACACGGCTGCCCGCGCGCGCTGCGTCGCGGCAATTGCAGTCGGCGCGGTGATCATAGGATGCGCAGGCAAGACGTCGATGACCGCCCACGCCGCGGCGCCTGCCCGAGGAGCGCCATGACGCTCGAGTGCCGCGCGCCACGCGGCGACTTTTCGTTCGACGGCGCCCAAGTACCCGCGCGCCAGCTCGGCTGACGCCGCCGTCGCATCGGCGAAGCGTTGAATCCATGGCCCCACATCGGCGCCGCGAAAGCTCGTTAGGCCGTCAACGTACCCGCTCTTCGTTGCCGCCAGGATCACGCTGATCGGTGGCACGTACGCCCGCGCCAGCCCGCGCCGCTTGAGCACCACGTGGATCAGCGCGCGGCCGGTGCGCCCATTGCCATCGACAAACGGATGGATGGTCTCGAACTGCGCGTGAACGAGTGCCGCTTGCACGACCGGCGGCAGCGTGTCGTCGTTCACTGCTCGGCACAGATCGGTGAGGAGCTTCCCGACGTCTTTTGGCGGAGGCGGTACGAAGTCGGCGCCGCACGGGTTGTAGTCGTTGCCGCCAATCCAGTTCTGCCGATCGCGAACCAGTCCGGCCACGTTAGGCGTTGCACTCGCCCGCATGAGCCGCCGGTGGATCGCCACAATGTCGGCCAGCGCGAATGCCTCCGTCTCGGCGGCGTGGTCGATGGCGAGCTCCATGGCATCGATGTTGGCGAGGATCTCGTGCGCCGTCTGTGCGATCTTCTCGCCCGTATCCGACTGTGCCTCCGCGCGCGCCAGTGCGCGAGCACCGAGCGCGATGCCTTCGACCTTGGACGAGGCGATGGATTCCGTGCGCAGCAGCAGTCGCGCGAGCGGAGACAACGCGGGATGTGCCCGGTTGTTCAACGCGGCGACGGCGGTTTCCGCCGCAGACACGGCACCGGCGGTGCCAGCATCCAGCGTGACGACGAGCGCCGCCAGCCGCTCCGGTACGAACGCGCGATACCTGCACGCGCGCCGGTAGCGTGCCGGCGCATACAGAGTCGGGTCGTGCTGCCAAACGAGGTCGCGGAAGGAGCCAGGCAAACTGAACGCCCGAGTGACTGTTAATTCAGTTTACAGCATAAACTGAACTAAGGCAAGGTGCCTCGTTCAGTTTTCCGCCCCACGCCCACTCCCCAAACTGCTCATTCACGGATCCGCTATCCTCATTTGGTTGATTGGCTCCGAAACCGCTTGACCTGTCCCACCGACTGGTCTAGGCTGGTAAGGGCATCATCGCCGCCGATCCTGGCTCTCGCCCGGAGAACTCATATGCCATGGCAAGACTGCATAGTCTCCGATCCCGAGGTCGTCGTCGGGAAGCCGGTTGTTCGCGGCACACGCCTCACCGTCGACTGCCTGCTGGGCCTCCTTGCGGCAGGTTGGTCGACGGAGCAGTTGCTCGCCAGCTATCCGCAGCTCACGCCGGATTCGCTGCGTGCGGTCTTCGCGTACGCCGCCGAGGTGACGCACGATGAGATGCTCCACCTCCTTCGGCGCGGCGCTGCGTAAGGCGAATGCGACTGCTCGCCGCTGAGAACGTCCCACTGCCAAGCATCGAGGCGCGGCGGGCGGGCGGTCGTTGATCGCGACCGTGTTCGTCAACGTCGGCTGCCACTGAGCGAGCCAAGTTGGGAGTGAGTCGTGGAATGCGAGCGGCGCGCCGCGTCTCGTTGGGCAGGTGTTCATAGGCCACCCTCGACTGTTATCGAGTCTCGTGATCAAAGAAACCAACCCTCCCGACGACTCGTTTCCGACCGCGGAGACCTTCGTCGACTGTTGCGGCGAGCCGCACGAATTCGCCCTCGAGTTGCTCAGAACGGCGAGCGGCTACTTTCTCCGCGCAACTGAGTGCGCGTCGAAGGACGATGGTTACGCCTTTGCGGCGCACTCGGAAACCGGTCCCTATCTGGCGTTAGGCCGGCTGAGAAGCAAGCTCCAGAAGGGCCTGGCGACCCGATACCTGGCGGCGGGCGAGACACAGCCGCGTTTGGGGCATGACGTCGCGGTCGGTCGCATCTCGTATGGCGGAGTCGTCGTCGACGGGCAGTCTTTGACCTTTGATGAGCTCGCGGCAATCCTGTCGGTGTACGAGGGTTGGCAGTTCAAGCTCGAGATCGTTGATCCGTACGACGCGCTTCCGTGAAACGGCCGAAGCTCGGAGAACGTCTCGACCGTCGCGCCCTTCGGAAATTGTCTGGCGAGCAATCCTACGAACGTGGCCAGCACTACTTCGCGAGCGGTCGGGTGCGCTCGGTCACCGAGGACAAAGGAAGACTCTCGGCCACGGTGCAAGGGGCGCGGGCGTATCGCGTAAGCCTCTGGGTAAAACGGCTTGATGTGGAGTACTCCTGCACGTGCCCGCTGGGTCGAGACGGCGCGTTCTGCAAGCACTGTGTTGCCGTTGGGCTGGCATGGCTCGCCGACCAGTCGCCGACCTCAGAGGGCGGTCGCAAGCCGACCGTTAGGATGCGAGATGTACGCCGATATCTCGCGGCTCAAGAGAAATCAGCGCTCATAGACTTGGCTATGGAGCACGCCAAGGAAAACGATCGGATACGTCAACGACTTTTACTGCGCGCCGCGAGGCTTGATGCCAGAGGCATCGACCTCGACACGTATCGACGGGCGATCGACGCTGCAGCGGACGCCGGCGACTTCGTTGAGTACGGCGCCGTGCACGACTACGCCAAGGGCATCCACGACGCCATCGATTCCCTTGACGAGCTCCTGCGAGAAGGCGGTGCGGACCAAGTCGTCGATCTAACGGAGCACGCTCTCTCCGTTGTCGAACGGGGATTGCAAAGCGTTGATGACTCGGATGGATACATGGGCGGCATCCTCGAGCGCCTTCAGCAGCTGCACTTGGCGGCATGCAGAAAGGCGAAACCGGATCCAAGACAGTTGGCGAGACGTCTCTGGGAGTGGGAGCTCCGAGGAGACTGGGATGTTTTCAGCGGGGCGGTGGAGACGTACGCCGGCGTTTTGGGTCGAGCGGGGATTGTTGCCTACCGCCAACTTGCCGACGCGGAATGGGCCAAGCTTGCGGCGGTCGGCCCGCGCGGCGCCGATAGGGGCGATCATGCGCGGCGGTTCCGGATTACTCGAGCCATGGAGGCCTTGGCTCGGCAAACCGGCGACGTGGAGGCAGTCGTCGCGGTCAAGAAACGCGACCTGTCGTCGCCGTACTACTACTTGCAAATCGCCGAGGCGTACAAAGCCGCGCGGAAACACGACCTGGCGCTCGAATGGGCCGAACGCGGCGTCCGTGAGTTTCCCGAACGGACCGAATCGCGGCTCCGAGAATTTCTCGCCGACGAATATCACCGACGGAAGCGCGACGATGAGGCGATGGCGATCATCTGGGCGGAGTTCACCGAATCCGCGCAGCTGGAACAATACCGTGTGCTAAAGAAGCACGCTGCGCGTACTGGATCGTGGAACGTGTGGCGAGAGAAGGCGATCGCATTCATCAGGGAATCACTCGCTACCGCCGAGAGCAACGCACAAAGCGCCAGATCGATCTGGTCGCGCCACACAGACAGCGGTGAACTGGTTCGGATTCTTCTGTGGGAGAAAAAGGCGGATGCCGCGTGGCACGAAGCCCTGGCTGGTGGCTGTTCAGACGGGCTCTGGTTAGCCCTGGCTCGGAATCGGATGAAGGAGCATCCCAGTGACGCACTGCCGATATATCAGCGCCTGATCGAGCCCACGCTGATTCGCAAGAACAAGCAAGCGTATCGCGAAGCAATCGGACTTCTCCGGCAGATTCGCGATCTGATGTTCCGCGTAGGAAAGGAACGGGAGTTCGAGCGGTATCTCGCTCAAGTGCGCTCGGGTCACAAGGCGAAGCGGAATTTCATCGCCCTCCTCGACCACGCAACGTGGACGTAGGGCGTATGTCCAGCGCAAGCTCGGCGCGTTAGGCCAGAAGAGGCTGGTGATTTCAGACACACCCGCTGGATGGACGATCCACCTCGACGGCAACTCGAGGTGGACGCTCCCCGAGCGCGGAGCGCAACCACTCTTCTGCCTCGAGATCGCAAACGAAACTCGGCGCGTGCGTGTGCGACCTCGAACGGCGCTCAGTAGGGCATAGTTCGGTACAACACCACACCTTCAACGTGGCAGTACGTTGACACGCCCGGGAACCTTGGACTTACACCGTATGACGCCCAGCAGGAGAACTGCATGGATCGACCCAAGCCGAGCCGCGAAAGCGCCGAGCAGAAAATCATGGCGCTGCATGTGTGTTCACTTTGCGAACAAGAACTCCACCAGGGCGACCACGTCCACGTGTCGGTCGAGTCATCGAGTGGACTGCAATTCGTCGTACATCTACGTTGCTTTCGCGCGGCGCTGAGCGCGCACACCCAGCATCTGTTGGACATCGCGACCGTGGTCGTCCGCTAGGCGAACCGGCCGCTAATCCATGAGTTAGCGAATAGCTCCTGCCGGCTCGCGGGAAGGCTGTCAGAGGGGGTTGATATCGTTTGGCCATGCGCAATCCGCCAGACCTTTCCACTCGAGGCCTAACCATGAAGCGATCCAATTCCGCTCTCGCCTACGCAGCATCCCTCGCGACGCTCCTAACAGGCCTTTCGGGCTGCGGCCTCATCCTCGGCGGCGGCAGCCGGCAAACCATTCAAGTCATGGCCAGCCCGGCGGATACCAAGGTCTCTACGGCGCCGGAGACGGCTGAGTACACGGCCCCCACCACCCTCGACCTCAAACGCAACACCGACTACACCATCCGCTTCGCCAAAGACGGCTACTCGCCGGCCTCGATCCAACTCGAGAGCCATGTCCGCGCGGGATACGTCGTGGCCGACGTGCTCCTAACCGGGTTGGTCGGCGTGGTCGTCGATGCGGCGTCGGGCGGGTGGTCCAAGCTAAGCCCCGAGTCTGCGTCAGTCACACTCACCAAGGTTGCCATGCAGCCGGGACCGGACAGTGTGACCGTCGGCCTCACGCTGCGCCGCAGCGGCGACAGCAACCGTGTCGCCGTTCAATCGAGCGCGCCGGGGGTAACCCTCGACGTCTCGGCGGCCAAGCGTTAGGCTTGAGGTACTAGCTCCAATGACTACATCTACAGTGCCTTCGCCCAACGCCGGCCTCGCACCCAGGCCGCGCACGCTCTCCAAGTCCGACTTCATCCTCGCCCGCGATTGTGCGGCCAAGCTGTATTTTCGCGAGAACGGCTATCCGGACGCACGCCGCAACGATCCCTACCTGGCGATGCTGGCCGACGGCGGCTACATGGTCGAAGCACTCGCCAAAGCACGCTACCGGGACGGCATTCAGCTCGAGTACGGCCGCGACGTCGCCATCGACTTCGCCCGCACCCGCGCGGCGCTCGAGGCGCCTAACGTTACGCTCTTCGAAGCGACCCTGCTCGTTGGGCGGCGCCAGGCGCGCGTCGATATCCTCGAGAAGCGCGGAAACGTCCTCCGTCTCGTCGAGGTCAAGGCCAAGTCGTTCGACGGCACTGAGCACGCGCGCCAACTGGCACAGAACCGGTCGGGCGTATTTCTCAGCAAGAAGCAACCCTATCGCGTAAACAGTGACTGGAGCGACAAGCTCGCCGATCTCACCTTTCAGGTCGTGCTGCTCGAGCACCTGATGCCGGGCTTCGTCATTCAGCCGGTGCTTGCCCTGGTGGACAAGAGCAAATCCACCGGACTCGACAACGTCCCCGGATACTTCGAGTTGGTTAGGCGCCCGTCGTCGGACGGAACGATGCGGCTGCACACCGCGCGCTATATCGGATCGGCGGAGGACCTCGCACGGCTCGATCTCGTCACGGAGGTCGACGTGGCGCGCGAGGTGGCGATCATGCACGACGAAATCGCCGAGTTGGCACTGCTCTTCGAAGCGCGGCTCGATTCTGATTTCGAGGCGCACACCGCCGGTGTCGAGCTGGGATCGCACTGCGACAAATGTGAATTCCGCACGCCCGGCGAGACTCGCAGCGGTTTCGGCGAGTGCTGGGGCGATCTCGCCGGCGCTGAACCGCACCTGCTCGATCTGTATCGCGTTGGAACGGCCAAAGCACCGGACGGCACGCACCTCTTGCCCTACATGTTAGGCCGCCATTCGGCATCCCTGCTCGAGGCGCCGATCGACGGCCTCATCCAGGCGGATCGCAATCCCGGGGGCAATGCCGCGCGCCAACGCCGCCAGATCGAATACACTCGGGCCGGCTCCACCTACGTTGGGCCAGAGCTCCGGGGCAAGATCGAGATGCTCCACGGGCCGATCCACTTCATCGATTTCGAGACCTCGCGTCTCGCGCTGCCGTATCATCGCGGGATGCGGCCGTACGGCCTGGTCACGTTCCAGTGGAGTGCCCACACGGCGCGCACGTTGGGTGGACCTCTGGCGCATCGGGAGTGGCTCAACAACGTGGACATTTGGCCTAACCAGTCGTTCGCGGAATCGCTTCGAGCGGCCATTGGCGACGAGGGGCCTGTGCTCACCTGGAGCCACTTCGAGGCAACCACGCTCAAGCAAATCGTGTCGGATTTGGAACGCTTTGGGCACGACGCTCCCGACCTCGTGCGGTGGCTGTCGGACGTATTCGAGCGGCGCATCGTCGACCTGTACCAGTGGGCCTGCCGTGATTACTACCATCCGGGAATGGGTGGCAGTTCGTCCGTTAAGGTGGTGCTCGATGCGCTGTGGCGTACCGACCCGATCCTGCGCCGCCAGTTCGTCGAGTGGTCGGGCCTAAGCGGCGAGCCCGCGAATGACCCGTACCGCGCATTGCCGCCGATCGAGATCAACGGCGTTTTGCAGGAGGTGCGCGAAGGCACCGGCGCCATGCAGTCGTATCAGGAAATGATGTACGGCGAGCACAAGAACGACGCGGCCACACGCGATCGGTGGGCGACGCTGCTCAAACAGTATTGCCGTCTCGACACCCTCAGCATGGTGCTCATCCTCGAGCATTGGCGGCGCGCGGTGGGCCTCGCGTGACGTCGTCCAAGCTCCAACGCTGGACCGATCTCATTGTCGGCCTGCTCCGTCACCGGTTAGGCGTCACGTTCACGGAGCTGGCCGACGACGTGCCCGCATACGCGCTCCCCAAGCGCCCAACGGAACGCCAGAAAGCAACGGTCAAGCGCATGTTCGAGCGCGACAAGGCCGAGCTCCTCGCGTTCGGGCTGCCGATCGAGACGATCGGTGGGGAAGGCGAGATCGAGAAGTACCGTTTGCGCCCTTCGAACTTCTATCTGCCGTACCTCTCGATCCTCGACCACTCCGGACGCGGCAAGACGCCCTCGCGCGTCGACCGCGACGGCTATCACTCCGTACAATCGCTGACCTTCAGTCCCGACGAGCTGACCGCGTTGGGCGCGGCCCTCGCTCGTGTCCAGAAACTGGGCGATCCGCTTCTGGCTGAGCACGCTCGCTCGGCCGCACGCAAGCTCGCGTTCGACATACCGGGCATCGAGTACGATGGACAGGACGACGTGGCCGTGCGCGCGGAGCGTGTGGACGCCGCCGTGTTTCCGGTGCTGAATGAAGCGCTCCTCGGCCGGAAGCGCCTCACGTTCACGTATCACTCGATGTCGGGCGACTCGACCGCGGCGCGAACGGTCGAGCCGTTAGGCCTGTTCTTTCTCAATTCGCACTGGTACCTGGCCGCGCGCGACGCCGGCGCGCACGTGGTCAAGAACTTCCGCGTGAGCAGGATGCAGCGCGTGGCCGTCAACCGAGCTCGGCCGCAGAGCGCCGACTTCGTCGTTCCGGCTGGCTTCGACTTGCGCGAGCATGCCCGCTCGCGCCAGGCCTGGGAGTTGGGCGACGCCGACGGCGTTGAAGCAGTGGTCGAGTTCGTCGCGCAGACCGGAGCCGCGGCGCCGTGGATGCAGTTAGGCGCACCGGTTGCCGGCCAGCCCGGGCAGCGTAACTACCGGGTGAGGTCGCTCGACCGGTTCGTGCGCTGGCTCATGTCGTTGGCCGGCGCGGCGCGTCCCGTGTCGCCGCCGGACCTCGTGGATTCGTACCGCGGCGCCTTGCACGCGGCGCTGCGCTGCTACCAGGGCAGGCCATGACGACCAGGAAGCAAGCGGCGCTGACCGATGCCCCGGCTCAGCTCAAGCGCCTGCTCGCGATCGTGCCGCGCATCGCCGACGGCGAAGAACACTCCATCGCGTCCATCGCCGAGATGCTCGGTGTCTCGGCGGAAACGGTGGCGAATGATCTGGTGTCCGTCGGCGAGCGGTACGACACGCCGGGCGGGTTCATCGAAGGCCTGCAGGTGTTCATCGAAGCGCAGAAGGTGTCCGTTAGGACCGGGCACTTCCTGCGTCCCATGCGCCTTACCGTCGCCGAGTTGCATGCGCTCGACTTGGGGTTGGCGATGATCCGCGCCGAACGGCCGGCCGAGGAATGCGCGACGATCGAGAAGGCGCGAGAGCGGATTCGGGCCGTGGCTGCCAAGCTGCCCAACGATTCCACACCCGAGGCGCACTACGCGGCAGCTGCAGCAGAGGCCAATCCGCACTTGCCAGCCGTGCGCGACGCACTCGCCAATCGTCGCAAGCTGCGCATCTCGTACCGTCGCGGCGACGCGACGTCCGCCAGCACGCGCGTCGTGTGTCCGTATCGGTTGATCCTCGCCGGCCCGGGTTGGTATCTGGTCGCGCACTGCGAGCATAGCAAGGGCGTGCGCGTCTTTCGCGTCGATCGGATCGAAGAGGCGCAGCCGTTAGGCGAGAAGTACGTCGCACCGCAGCCGGCGGCGCTCGCGGCAGCGTTAGACAGCGGACCGGTGTTCGCGTCGACCGATGCGCCCGTCACGCTGCGCGTCCAGTACTCGGCCCGGATCGCACGCTGGATCGCGGAGCGAGAGCAGGGGAGCGCCGAGGAAGATGGTTCGTATCTCGTGGAGTATCCGCTTGCGGACGTCGACTGGGCGCTCCGTCACGTGCTGCAGTATGGAGCCGAGGCGGAGATGCTTGCGCCCGCCGAGGTGAGGCAGGCTATCCGGGCACGGTTGGAATCAATGCTGGCCGAGGTCGACCAGTGAGCGCTTACCAAGCGGGGCCAGGCGAGCTCGACTATACTATAGTAGTTCGGTATTTCATCGGTATCAACAATCACCGGACGCTGAACCCGAGTTTCCATGAATCCCTACAACGGCTACACCGGTAAGGAACGCGAAGCCAAGCTTCGCGCCCAGCATGCGCGCGTCAAACGCGGCTTTCCTGCGCACCCGCCGGGTCCGTGCAGCATCTGTCAGGATCCGACTGCGCCAGCCGAAGCCCACGCCGAGGACTATTCGCTCCCATATCTCTGGGAGCCGCCGGCAGAGTACGCGCTGTGCCGGTTGTGCCATCGCGATCGGTTGCACAAGCGATTTCTCAAGCCCGATATCTGGGCGACGCACAAGGTCCACGTTAGACGAGGCGGTTACGCGAGCGATGTGCGCCGGCCGGAGATCGTTCGAGAACTCGATGCGTTCCGTAAGGCGTGGCGGAACGGCGAGACGCTCGAGCTGAGACAGTTGCGGCCCCGCATCGTGCCGGCTGACACATGGTGGGAACGACTCACCACCGATCCGAGCTCGCTTACTTCAGCCGAGTCGCGGCCACGCCAATAGCCATCGGGCTAGGTGCCGCCGTGTCAGGTACAGCGTGCCGAGGGTATGTGGGCGATGAGGTTTAGCTCCGCGTGGCTTGGTCATGCCAGGACGGCATCACGACGCGACGCGCTCGATCGACCTTCGATACGCGTGGCAATGAAAGGATCACGATAGCGAATCGGATCCGCACTACGCTGAAGCGCCAACAACGCAGCAGGTGGCATCGCGCCGTTCGACCTTCCGGCAGGATGGACTCAGCTGCGCCCGTTCAACCATTGTGCGCTACAATGTAGTAGGCTACATTGTAGTATAGTCATGGACTGGCAGGACCCGGGACCGCTCCTTTGCATCTGTACTTCATTGAAACGAACGTGTTCACAAAGCGCGTGATACAGCTCGGTCTGGAGAACGAGCTGCACGACCTGCAAGGCGAGTTGCTGGCCAATCCGACCGCCGGTGACACCGATGCCGGTACCGGCGGCCTCCGCAAGATTCGTATGCGCGCTGCGCGACGGGCGAAAGGGAAACGCGGTGGAGCGCGAGCGCATTATCTCTATCTTGCGGCGCACCGTGTCATCTACTTGCTGTTCGTCTATGGCAAGGATGAACAATCGACCCTGAGCCGGGATCAGAAAAGGCAACTGAGGGCCATGGTCGAATCCATCAAGCGCGAGTGGAACGCTCAATAAGAATGAACGGGTCGACGCCCGTGCCGGACGCTCCGTTCTCTGGTGTTCTGCGATGAGACTGAGAGACCTATGAAGAAGGACCTGTTTGCTGAGTTGATGCAATCGGTGGGCGAAGCGGCGGAGCATGCCCGCGGAAAGCGGGATCTTCGTACGACGGTGCTTCCCGAGGCGCCCGCTGCGTTGAGCGCGGCGGACATTCGCGCTATGCGGAAGAAGTTGAATGCATCGCAGGCGGTGTTCGCGCGTTGCCTGAACGTCAGCGCGCAGTTGGTGCGCGCGTGGGAGGCGGACAGGCGTCACCCGGATGGCGCAGCGCTGCGCTTGCTCGACATTGGGCGCCGAGAGCCGGCGATTGTGTTCCCGGCGCTTGTCAGCTCAGGGACAAAGACATCGCTCAGTAAGAACGTGCGGCGCGACGCAAGGCGCCGCGTTGCGCGATCGCGCGCGGCATCTCCTTCACGACAAGCGCTGCGGTAGTTCTAGCCACAGCCAACAACGCCGTTACAACGCGCGACGGAGCGGTACGCATCAGTCAGTTCGCCGAGCTCGATCGAGCGTCGTAGGTTCCTCGGTCGACAGAGCGGCGACCGCACGCGTTCATGGACCACCCTCGACTGACACTTGCCGGGGAACTATGCCTTATCGACTCCGCTATCGAGTCTCGTGATCAAAGGAAACCAACCCTCCCGACGACTCGTTTCCGACCTCGGAGACGCATCGCACCTGCTGCTGGATGCGGCCATGCCGGCAAGTATTCCGTCGATCGCTAGGGATTACATCGTGTGAGAAGATCTCGACAATGACCTCCGAGTCAAAGGACGCCGGCGCGCGGTGGAGATATGCTCCGACGTCGCGCGCACAAAATCGGACTCGGCTTTCGATCCATCGAGGTGCTCATGGAACAGAAGCTGGTCGACACGATCGCGCTGCTAACGAGCACGCCTGCGACGCTCAATGTGTTGCTTCGCGATCTGCCTGAAGCGTGGACGTCGCACGACGAAGGCGAGAACACATGGACCGCGTTCGACGTCGTGGGCCATCTGATCCACGGCGAGCGCACGGATTGGATGCCGCGCGTGCGAACGATCCTCGAGTTCGGCGACACACGGACATTCGTGCCGTTCGACCGCTTCGCCCAGTTCCGAGAAAGCGAGGGCAAGTCGCTGCCGCAACTGCTCGATCAGTTTGCTCGGCTTCGTGCAGATAATCTTGCGGAGCTGCGCGCGCTGAATCTGCAGCCTGCAGATTTCGAGCGCCGAGGGCGTCATCCGGCGCTCGGGGCCGTCAATCTGTCACAGTTGCTTGGGGCCTGGGCCGTGCACGATTTGACTCATCTGCACCAGGTTTCGCGAATCATGGCTCATCAATACCGGGACGCCGTAGGCCCATGGAGCAAGTTCCTCGGCGTACTGCAGTGCGCCGGCCATAGTGCTTGATCGCCGGCGCGCACCCGCGGATGGGCCGCCGCGCACTGGGTGGTCGAGTTGCACGAACCAAACGCGGTCGAGACGATGTAGATCCAAAACGCCTCGCGCCGGGTGACCCGCCAGACGTACACCCGGCGTAGCGATGGCGCTCGATCGGAGGTTGTCGATTCGACAGCGTTCGCACGTCCTCATCACGCGGCGGGCACGACACGTGTCGGCCGTACCTCGACTGCCCCGACGTGCTCGAACGGCGCCCGCTTCGCCCATTCGAGCGCCGCGTCGAGGTCGGGAACTTCAATGACGCACAATCCGCCGAGTTGCTCCTTCGTGTCGGCGTATGGTCCGTCCTGCACGCGTGGCTCGCCATCGCCGGGGCGGACAGTGGCGGCCGTTTTAGGCGGCTCGATGCCGAGCGTCGTGATGAGGACACCGGCCTCCTGCAACGACCCAACGTAGCGCATGAATGCCCCGGTGTTCGCGTCGCGGCGTGCAGGATCGGTGCGGGCGGCAAACTGGGCGTTAGTCTGGTAGATCATCAGCGAATATTGCACGTGTTGTCTCCATTCTTGTGTGATAAATGAGTGTGGCGCGTCGTCGCACGACGAGCGGCTGGTGAACGCGCGATAAACTACGATCCGGCTGATCGAGTATGTGAGTAACAAGCGTGACGCGATTCTCGACCCACTCGATGATCTGCGCTGCGATCCTGGCAACGAATCAGGGGCCCGGACGCGGTCAAACCGGGCTTACGGTTCCACACCGACGGGCGAGCGAGGCGAGCCGACGACATCCACCTTCCAACCCCGCGCTCGCAGCCGCTCCGCAATCGCCGCGAACTGAGCGCGCTCCGAGACCGCGCTCGAGTATGCCCAACGGAGCGATGGGACATACACGAGCAACGCGCCCTGCAGGTTCGGTACGTCGACCTGCTCGATCCAGACTGAATCTCGCGCCTCGTGAGTCGGCTTAATCCATTGACCGCGCGCAATCGGCCGAAGAGCCGCGAGGGGCGCACCGTAATTCCTGAGCGACACGGAATCGCCGCCGGCGCCGGCGGGCGATACGTATAGGGGCAGTCGCTGCTTCGCTACCCACGACGCGCCGCCCGACGGAAACGCGGTGCCGAGGATCGCCCCGACGACCTTCCCGCCCGAGTCATTCGCGGCGAGCCAAGCCGCTGCACGCTCGGCGTTGAGCGGCAGGTTGCCAGATTCCAACAACAGCCAATCGCGACCAACTTTGACCGCGGCGATCGGTGCACCGGGCGTGGCAAACACGGCGATCCGTCCGCCAGCTGCCAGGTGCGCGCGGGTAAGCGGCAGATCCGCCATCGGACGTCGGGCGTGTGCCAGATATTCGGCGCGAATCGACTCGCCTAACACGAGCGAGTCGGCGGGTAACGACGGATTGTATGTGACCGAGAGAATCGTCATGCGCTTGTACGGCTTCCCGACGCGCACGATGTCCCATTCCGATGGACTTCTGACATTGGCCACGGAGTCGTATCGCCAGACCGAATACCACTCCTCGACGGACATCGGTCCCCACGGAGCCAGACCGAAGTCGTTGGATTCGTCCGCCTGATACCGCGCCATCGTGAGGAACCCATCGCCACGTCGAAAGAACACCGTCGTCGGGTATTGGTCGATCGTCGCGGAGACAGCGGTCTCTGCCTCCCCGCCGATCGTCGTGTCGTGGTAGCGGCGCAGATCTCGCGCGTCGCGCAACAGCAACAGCAATCGATCAGGCGTGAACGCGAAGAGCTCGTGCCGCTCGTCAACGTACGCCACGTTGAGCGCGGTCCAGTGATCGATGGTGCGGCCGGCGTTCGCCACGCTCGGCAGCGGCGTCGCGCTGTACCGCGCGGCGATCGTGTCCGTCACGAGATCGGTCATCGCGGTCCATTTGTCGCCGTTGGGGAAGCGCCGCTCATTGTGCCACGTTCGCGACACGTAGTCGCGCATGTCGGTGCTCAGCTCATAGCTCGGCGCATCGGTGAACGGACGGGGATCGAAGCTCGTGGTGAGCCATTGCGTGACCATCGAGTAGCGTACCGTTCTGATGGCGCGAAGCGCGTCGAGGCCGCCCATCCGGGCGATCGCCGTGTCGACGATGGCCAGTGCAGCCGGATCGTGATGCGGTGGCGCCTGAGCGCCTAACGACAACGGCGTTGTGCAGGCGAAGCCGGCGGTGAGCAGTAGGCGTGCGGCCGCGCGGATCGAGGGCATGGTCGAGACTCGCTGAGAGTAGAGCGGTGACGGCGTGATCGAAGCAACCGTGTGAGCGGGTGTGGCCGCGAAGGCGAGGAGCGAGGACGTGCGCGAACACGGCCCGGAAGCCTCGGGCAGTTGGGCGCCATATCCTCGCGCGCGTGCGCCACCGGCGCTACGGTCGTGCCGGCCCGTTGTCGCCAATGGCGCGCTCCATGTCGCCGGTGGCAAGTGCCGAGGATCCTCCAGACGCGCTCGGTTACGCTGTGTGCGCTCAGCCGATCACCTGCGCATCGAGAAATCGGACATCGCGTGGGCAGTTTCCAGATGGCCGTCCTGTTAGGCAGCGTCCAGTGCAGCCGCACGAGGCGTCCGCTCGCGCTCGAAACGAACGCGACGGTCGTTGGCGACTCCTGGACCACGAGGCACTTCACGGCGCCGGCTGCCGTGCGCAGCGTCGTCGTTCCGGTCACGCGAAACGTTGCGAGATGGACCGTCACGCCGGGCGCACGCAAGACCTCCAAGGCAGATCAAACGTTGTGGAGCGATGAGAGAAGCACCGATCAACCCGCCCGGGTCGAATCGCTCCCGAAGACGTAGCGGAAGTGCGCCTTGTCCGCGTGGCGATTGACATCGAATCGCACGATTCTCCTCGTTGTGCCATCGATCCCGTAGTGGCCGATGATCACCTTGTCAGCGAAGCGCACGTTCCAGACACCGGTACTGTCCGTTCCTTCGACCTGGATGGTGTCCGTTTCGAGTGCGTTGTCGCCTTCGGAGTAGAGCGGCACGATCGCACGGTATCCCGCGTGAAGCGGGACGGACCGTACGAGCTCATCCAGCTCGTTGAAATTGAACACGCGGAACGGGTACGTCGCAGTCGATGGCGCCACCGAGGAATCGGGCGCCGTCACGGCTCGCCGAACGCGCGCGCCATCGTAGTCGTATCGCGTCCGCGTGCTGCCCGAGTGCTGGATTTCCCAGATGGGTGCCAATCCATCGCGCCGTACCAGGGCACTATCGACAAATGGCCGCTGGCTGCCGAGCTGCGATAGAACGATCATGACGGCCGGGGTGCCGTGATATGCCGTGAGCACATAGTCCTTCTGCGCTCCTCCGAGATCCCGGTACACGGAATCGCCATTGGACTTGCGGTCCGCGACGAAGTGGATATTGATCGTCGCGCTCTCGAAACGGACAGAAGCGAGGTCGCTGGAGCCCGGCAGCAGCATGCCGCGTGCGATGGAGGGCGCCGTGCCATGCCTAACGGTGCACGCAGCCAAGGCTGCGAGAAGGACAACTCCCGCGCCGGGACAGGACAACGAGAGATATCGGGGCCATCGGACAAAGAGCTTGACCACGGTTGCTCCATGGGTGCGAGTGTATCCGTGTAGGGTGGCAATCCGTCGGACACGCAACGCCGCATTGTACTCAACCGATCGCGCATCAGTGTAGCCGCTAAGTGTCACAATCGCGCGCGAGAACTGTCATGGCGCCGAGTGTGTTGGGCGGCGATCGACATCCATACCGCGTGCTGAATGCGTTAGATCCGCGGAGAGTGGCGCTGTTGCTGATCGGTGACGCGAAGACGGGCGACGATTGCTGGTAGGAGCGATTTGTTCCCGTCGCCGATCGCCTGTACGACGAACACGTCCGAACCATCAAACCGGAGGGCCGCGCGCGAGATGAAACGGGAGATCGCCGACATTTATCCGCTCCAGGTCGCATAACAGTTGCGTGCACCAGGTGGGTCGCACGCCGTGTGCGCGCGGCTACGCGAGATCAGCAAGGCCGATGAGAGCGAGGTTGAGTTGCCGACGACCCGCCTAACGCAATCACTGACTCCGAACCACCGCTTGTTGGTCGCCTTCCGCATTGGTCAGCGCAAGAACGGGCTCGAATCGGGCGGCAGGGCGCTCGATTGTGTGGAAACGGTGCCTGAGTCCGCTGGTCGAACGCGTCCGCGCCGGTATCGCTCACCGGAGCGGCAACGGCAGTTCGACGGATCGGCCCTCGGACAGGAACGCCGAGCGCAGCATCTCGCGCTCGATCTCGGCGCGCGTCCAATCCGGATGCTCCTGACTGAGGCGCGCGACGAGCAGCTGGCGTGCAACACGGCTCATCTCCAGCGCCAGTGCGAGCCGCTGCAGGGTCGTCACAACAACTGGGAGCTCACGATCCATCTCTCGTACACGCGGCATGTCATGCTGCATCGGATGGGACCTGCAGCCGGCAAGTTTCCGCATCGCCTAACGCAACCGTGATGGCCGGCCTTACCGTCGCGGGTCGACGGGGCCGCATGGCTCGATGAGCTCACTTTACTCGAGGCGCTCCATGAGCGGCTCGGGACAGCGGTGTCCGATGCGAGGCGCGAGTTGCTGGCAACCGTGCGGCGCGGGCGGGCGTTGACGAGATGGAAGTGTTAGGCGTGGCGACAGGTGACGCGTAGCACGCTGGGCAGATGAACCTGCTTGGCCGAATGTGGGAGACGGGGCCACGTGCTGTGCGTTGAAGCACCGCTTATTCGCCCGCCCACAGCACTGGCACCTTCACTCGCTTACCGCGAGCAAATCGTCTAACCGCAAGCTAAAGCACGCTGATGATATCCGAGGCAGCATGCGCCAACATGCCCGGAATCAAACTCTTACGGAAGAACGCCAATATTCCATAGAGTACTCCGAGCACTGATATCAGCGTCATGTTCCTTGATGCCCTGATAACCATGCGCTAACCCGAACAACAGCGCCTGAAGCAGCACCGCAGCGACCGCGCTATCTGTCAGGTCGGAGATCTGCCGTTGCAGATAGCCACGAAAGATCAATTCTTCGCAAAATCCCGCCGACAGAGCCATCACGATCCAGAGTGACATTTCGGCCTTTCCATGAGGAAGCAGGTCAAGGAATGATCCCCAATGTTCCGGTCCGAGCAGACGGATTACAAGCGGCGCAACTGCTATCCAGATGAGCACCAGGCCGATTGCAAGAGCGATATCCCAGCAGATCCTGCCAATCGTATCCCATTTCAGTCCGAGAAGATCGCTGACGCGAATATGCGGCCTCAAGCCCAGCTTCACATATCGCCAACGGCTGCTTGTGCGGGTACTTTTTCGCTCGCGTGCATTGGCACGGGCGATGCAGTCGCCGCAAGCTCACGTGGCCGGCTCTGCGGCTGTCCGGCAAGCGCAACCACGACAGCACATACGGCAATCGTCGTCGGCGTAGACATCGAGCCCCCATTTTCGCCTAACCTACGGCGGCGACAGAAATTTGTACGTTGCAACATGTGGCCGAGTTTTGTCACGCCCCGACTCTCGCGCAACCACGTTATGGGCGCGTTATTTAGGCGTTGGTCCGGTGCCCGCGTCTCAACACAGTGTCCACCCGCTCCACAGGAACATCGCCGTGTCGACGGTTATCGCACTCATGTCCATGTCGCTCGACGGCTTCGTCGCCGACCGCGACGACGGCGTGGCCGAAGTGTTCGACTGGTACTTCACCTCGGGGGACGTCGAATTCCGCACCCGAGGCCCGGATCCTTTTCTGTTCAAGGTGTCCGCGCAGAGCGCCGAGCACATTCGTGGGTTGTGGGCCGAGCTCGGTGCGCTGGTCACCGGTCGGCGAACCTTCGACGTTGCCGAAGGTTGGGATGGGAATCACGAGTGGGGACCGGCCTTTGTCCTAACGCACAACATCCCGGCTGGTTGGCCACGGCCCAACTCGAACGTCCGCTTCGTGACCGACGGCGTCGAAAGCGCGATCAAGCAAGCCAAAGCGGCCGCGGGCGAGAAATCGGTTGCGGTCCACGGCGCAGACACGATCCAACAGTGCCTGAATGCGGGGCTGCTCAATGAGCTCCACATCGACATCGCGGCGGTGCTGCTCGGCTCCGGCATTCGGCTCTTCGACCATCTCAACGGCACGCCGATGGTGCTTGGCAACCCCAAGGTCATCGCCGGCGTCGGTGTGACGCACCTGCGCTACCCACTCATCCCGACTCGCCGGGGTTGGCCGTCGACGCGCGCGCCGAGTCCTCGGCGATAGCTCGCGGCGGGTCGATCCACCGTTAGGCTGTTGAGACAGTCGTCCAATCCACGACGCGGTGGTCCCGAACAGCGGTCGGTCAGGCGCTCGATCCGCGGGCCTTTGGCAACTGCCAACTGCGCCGAATGGCCAGGTATCTGAGCCCGAAACAGACAATCGCTCCAACGATTGTTGTCGCGGTGCCCGGCATCTGAAGGAGCCCGCCCACCACGACCACCCCCGCGCCGGCGAGCGCCGCAACCGCATAGATGTCGCCGCGCAGAACTGACGGGACCTGCGCCGCCAGAATGTCGCGCACCATCCCACCGCCGATCCCGGTGAGCATGCCAAGGAGCACGGCTGTGATCGGACCGAGATGAAAATCGAGTGCCTTCTGCGCACCGGAAACCGCAAAGAGCGCCAGCCCCGCGGCGTCGAAGATCTGGACTGCGTCTTTCATCCGGTCGATGATCCCGCCCGCGTAGAACATGGCCAGGCCCGCGAGGATGGGAACGGCGATATAGCGCCAGTCGGCAATGCCGGGCGGAGGCACAGCCCCGATCAACAGGTCGCGAAGGATGCCGCCAGAATTGGCCGCGACAAAAGACAGCACGAGCACGCCGAAAATGTCGAGCCGCCCTTTGATGCCGGCGGCTGCGCCACTCAACGCGAAGACGAACGTGCCACAGAGGTCGAGGACCAGCACCAAAGTGCTGAAGGTGACCAAATGCGATAGCTCGCTCACGCAGCTACGCGGCTAGCCACGCCTGCGCGGCGACCACCAGCCTCTCCATTCCCGTCTCGAGCGTTGGGTGGATCACCGGTGCGAAGCGCGGATTGTGATTCGTGGGTTTGATCGCCAAGCCGGCCGTCCGCCTTGGCCTTGGCGTAAGATGGTACCACCCGACGGACCAGAACACAGCAGGCAAGAGCCACTCTGCGCCGAATGATCCCAAGACCTCGCTCGCAGTAGTCGGCTGGGATTCCTCGACTACTTCATCGATACATTGGTGTAGAGCAGCCGTTTGCTGTTCGGCGTGGTGACGCTTTGCGTCGCTTCGGCGGTGACGAAGAGCTCGAACTCGTGCAATGGCGTGACCGCCGTAAGACTGCCGTTCAGGTCGGAGTCGACCCTCAGCGCGCCAATATTCTGTGGACGCGCGCTCGGCTCGTGTCCGAGCACCCAGACCACGTACGTCGTCGCTCCCGAACTGACCCGGTCCGGCGACGCCAAATGTCGCACGACGAGTTCAAGCTTGGTGTTTCCGTTGTCCGTGGAGCTGATTTTTACAGAGGACTGGGCTGCCGGGATCTCAGGAGCTGTCGTCAGCTGAATCCGCTTGGGGCCGAAAACGCATGCGGTTGCTGACGCAAGCACGATCGTGGCGAAGAGAGTGATTCGGTGGTTTGTCATGACCGCACTCGTTCCTCATGTCGGCCGAAGGCGCGAGGTTGCACCTCCACGGATTCCGGGCGAGCGAGATGCCACCCGGAATTGGCCGCGCGTATCGACGCCGCAAGCCTTCACACGCCGCTGATCGAGAACCCGTGGGGCGACGCGTATCCAGCATGCTCGATCAGGTCTCTCTCAATCCACCGAAACAACCGATTCAACTCACAACGGATAAGACATCGTCACTCAGCCGCGGTGCCCGGTACCTCAGCCTGCTGAAACAGGCGGTGCACAACAAACTCGTGCACAGATCCGCTGCGGCCTAACCGGCGTGACACCCCGGTACCGGCGTTGCACGAATGCGAAAATCGCGCCTGGCTTCGTAGCGGCTGCCTTGGAGGCAACGGCGATAATACACAGAGAGGGATTTATCGCGGCCTGCTACCTGACTCTCACATTCCTCTCTCTGCCGATGTCTCTGCAGTCCAGGCAGGCGCAAGCCCGGTGAAAATCGAGCATGGGGACTTTCACGAAGCAGGTGGGCCTGAGCACGTAGCCGGTGAAATGGGGTGGGCCGTGCAAGCTCTGCGCTCGCGGGACCTGGTCTCTGGCGCCCTGATGAGACGACATTGCTGATATGCGCCTGCGCACTCCCTCTACGTTCAGCTGCACGCTCCTCGCGCTCTTCGCGCTCGCGCCGCGGTCGGCCGCCCAACAGGGCGACACGACGCGCCGCGTCGACACGGTGTCCATCCGCGACACCGTGCCGAGGACGCTGGCGCCGGTCGTGACTGTGGCGCGCGAACGCGGCCGGTCGCCGCTCGCCGTGCCCTTCGCCGTTACCACCATGCAGCCGGACAGCATGCGACCCGGCCAGATGCACACGC
The DNA here is from genome assembly GCA_036273715.1 of Gemmatimonadaceae bacterium. NCBI lineage: Bacteria > Pseudomonadati > Gemmatimonadota > Gemmatimonadia > Gemmatimonadales > Gemmatimonadaceae > Gemmatimonadaceae bacterium. The sequence continues at coordinate 2,142 of DASUHB010000065.1, read as the reverse complement.
AGCTCGACGAGACGCTGCTCCTCGTGCCGGGCGTCGTCGTCCAGAACCGCGACAACCCGTCGCAGGACCCGCGCGTCTCCATTCGCGGCTTCGGCGCCCGCTCGGCGTTCGGCGTGCGCGGCGTCCGCATTCTCCGCGACGGCATGCCGCTCACCATGCCCGACGGCCAGACCGCCGTCGACTATCTCGACCTGGAATCCGTTGGGCGCATCGAGGTGTTCCGCGGCAGCGCGTCGGCGCTCTACGGCAACGCGTCGGGCGGCGTGGTCGACCTGCACACCGAGGCGCCGCCTAACGATCCGTTCGCGCTCCAGCTCCGCGGGTGGACCGGGGACTACCAGCAGCAGCGGTGGACGGCCGCGTTCGGCGGTACCGACGGCGCGATCGGCTACGTGGGCGACATCAACTACACCGACCGCCTGGGCTACCGCGACTACTCCCGGCAGATCGCCACCAGCGGCTACGGCAAAATGGGGTGGACGGCGGGCGGCACCGACTATGCCGTGCAGGTGCTGGGCTACAACATGCCGTTAGGCACGAATCCCGGCGCCCTCACCCGCGCGCAGGCCGACAGCGCGCCCTGGATGGCCGATCCGCTGTCCGTGCTCAAGCGCGCCCGCAAGAGCGTCTCGCAAGGGCAGCTCGGTCTGTCGGGCCGCCACCAGGTAGGCAAAGGCCAGCTCTCGGCCAACCTGTGGGGTGGAACGCGCGACCTGTCGAACCCGCTCACGTACGCCATCGTCGACGTGTACTGGCATTCGTACGGCGGCGGCGTGCGCCTCGATCAACGCGCACACTTGTTCGGCCTCACGCACGACCTGACCGGCGGCATCGACCTGGCCCGCGAATCCGACCACCGCCGCAACTTCGCCAACTGCAACGGCGCGGCGCCGTCCGCCAACTGTCCAACGGCCGGCGTCGAGCGCGGCGCCGCATCGATCGACGAGAACGAAACCGTCTCCAACGTCGGCCCGTACGTGCGCGACCAGGTGCAGTTAGGCGCGCGCTCGCTGCTCTCGCTGGGCGTGCGCGCCGATCTCGTGCGGTTCCAGGTCGACGACCACCTCATTACGCCGGATATGCCCGACGCGTCGGGCGCACGCACGCTCAACGCCGTGAGCCCGATGGCCGGCTTGGTGTTCCGCCTCACGCCGCTCCACTCGCTCTACACCAACGTCTCGAGCGCCTTCGAGACGCCCACCACCACCGAGTTAGGCAACAAGCCAGACGGCTCGGCCGGCCTCAACCCCGACCTCAGGCCGCAATACTCCACGACGTATGAGCTCGGCGCCAAAGGCATCGCCACGGGACGCGTGGAATACGACGTCGCCGTGTTCGATACCGAGGTCCGCGACGAGCTCGTCCCGTTCGAGGTGCCCGACGGCAGCGGCCGCACGTTCTACCGCAACGCCGGCCGCACGCGCCGCCAGGGCGTGGAGCTCGGCGCGCACGCGCTGTTGGGCAGCGTGGAGTTGGGCGGCTCGTACACGGTGTCGCACTACCGCTTCCGCCGCTTCGTGGTCGATTCGGTGAGCTATGCCGGCAACGCCATCCCCGGCGTTCCGGCGACCCAGCTCCAGCTCGCCGCGACGTGGCGGCGGGCCGGCTGGTTCGCCACGCTGGAAGGCATCGCCGCGAGCCACGTGTATGCGGACGACGCCAACACCGCCGCCGCGGCGGGCTACTCGATCGTCAACATGCGGTTAGGCGCGACGTCGCTCTTCGGCAACCCGTGGATCGCGCCCATGTTCGGCGTCGACAATCTGTTCGATGCGAAGTACATCGGCTCGGTGAACGTCAACGCGTCCAACGGCAAGTATTACGAGCCGTCGCCGGCGCGCACGATCTACGCTGGACTGACCGTAGCCGTGGGACGCTGACTAGAGCCGCGCGCTCAGTTCGGTGGAATAGCCCGGACAAAGAAGTTTTTGTTATCCCTTGGACCCTTCGTCGAGGAGGCCTGGTCCTCGCGCGATCACTTGTGAGCGCGGAGCCGAGTCCCCACGACAAAGGGTTCAAAGGAAAACGAAAAGGATGTAAGGGATGGGGAAGATCGCAGCCATGGACGTCCAAACATCATCGTTCACGTATCTGGGGTAGGTCACGCGCGCGAACAACGCACCCTCCCTCGCGTGGCAGCGA
>DASUHB010000064.1 GCA_036273715.1 Gemmatimonadaceae bacterium | reverse complement strand
GGGCCACCGAGTAGGCCAGCACGCCGTACAACCCGACCGCCGCCAGCAACGTGGCCAAGAGGGCGAACGCCGCCGACAGCGTGCTGATCAGCCGGTCGAGGAACACGTTCTCCTTCACCTGCTGCGTCATCGTCTTGAGCTGCTCGACCGGGAGATTCGGATCCAGCGACTTCACCACCCGCGGAATCTCGGCGAGCAGCTGCTGCGTGCTGCGCGACGTGCGTACATAGAAATACGAGTATCCCAAACTCGAATCCTGCAGCGTCGGCTCGAAGAACACCGGCGGGATCTCCTGCTTGACTTCACTGTACTTCGCGTCGCGGATGAGTCCGATGATCTGCATGTTCAGCGTGTCGCCGCCATCGGACATCCGCTTGCCCACGGCGTCGGCGCCTAACCCGAACTTCCTCGCGAACGCCTGGTTCACGATTGCCACTTTCGGCGTTCCCAGTTCGTCGGACTCGGTGAACTCCCGTCCGCTCACGAGCGGGATGCCGACGGTCTTGAAATAACCGGGTCCGACTTCGTTGTACCGCGAATTCGCATCGGTGTCCGGTCCCTTCTTGAATCCTTCGACCGAGACGTCCTGCCCCCAGTTGTTGCCGGCCAGAAGCGGAACCAGGGCCTGGGTCACGTTCGTCACGCCGGGCAGCGCCGCCAGCTTCTCGTTCAGCCGGGCGAACAGCTGTCGCGAATGCGCATGGTCATAGCCGTTCAGCTCCGGCTCGATCGAGAACGTCGCCATGCTGTCGACCCGAATGCCGAGATCGACCTGGCTCACGTTGCGCAGGCTCTTCACGAACAGGCCCGCCGAAATGAGCAGCGCCATCGACAGCGCGATCTGCGCCGTGACCAACGACGTCCGGAAGCGCGCCGCCGAGCGCGCGCCGGAGTGCTTCCCCGTCCCGGCTCGGATGGTCGAGGCCAGATCGGGACGCGTGCTGTGCAGCGCCGGGAACAGGCCGAACAACACGCCGGTGGCGAGCGACAGGATCGCGGTAAACAAAATCGCCGAACCGTGCAGCCCGAAATGCAGCGTGCCGGCGGTATCGCTCGGCAAGAGACTCGCGATCAGGTGCAGCGTCCAGTACGCGATGAGCAGGCTCACCGCGCCGCCGATCAGCGCGAGCAGACACGACTCCATGAGCAGCTGGCGCAGGAGCTGCCATCGCGTCGCGCCTAACGACAGGCGCACCGCCATCTCGAGCGAGCGGCCCGCGCCGCGCGCGAGCAGCAGGTTCGCAATGTTGGCGCACGCAATGAGCAGCACGATGCCCGTCGTCGCCAGGAGCAGCGTCAGCGGCGTCTTCGTTTCCTTGTGCATCGAGCTCTGGCCGCGCCGGCCATCGGTGACCGTCAATACTTTCGCCTTGAACCGCCGCATCGTCGCATCGCTCATGCCCTTCTGCAGCGGCGCTTCGATGTCGGTGATGATCGGGTGGAACACGGCGTTGGCCATCACTTGCGCCCGCTCGATCGACACGCCGGGCGCCAGCCGCGCGAACACGTACACCCAGTACGCCCGCCGGTTAGTCATCGCATCGTTCCAGCCCTGCATCATCTGCATGCGCATCGTGATCGGCACGTACACCTTCGGCTCGACCCCGAGCGTCGTGCCCGTGAACCCATCGGGCGCCACCCCGATGATCGTCATCGAGTGCCCGTTGACCACGATCTGCTGGCCGACGACGTGCGGATCGGAGCCGAGGTCGTTCACCCAGTACTCGTGGCTGAGGACCGCGACATAATTCTGGCCGATCACGCGGTCGTCGTCGTATCCGATCAACCGGCCGAGAGCCGGCTTCAGGCCTAACGTTGGGAAGTATGACCCCGAGACCAACATGCCATCGCCGCTGATGGTCTGCCGGTGGTACGCGACGTTGACGCCGAATGCGCGGTGCGCGACGACGGCGCTGAATCCGGGATGCGCCTTCTCGAGATCGCGAAACATCGGATAGCTGAACACGACGTCGCAATTTCCAGCCTGATTGCACGAGTTCGATCCCGGTGCGGGGCCAGTCATGGCGAGGTTCACCAACCGGCCGGGGTCGCGCACCGGCAGCGGCGCCAGCAGCATCTCGTTGAACATCGAGTAAATCGCCGCGTTCGCTCCGATGCCGAGCGCCAACGACAGCAGGGCAACGAAGGTGACGAACGGCGACTTGACGAGCGTGCGGAAGGCGAGCTTCAAGTTGGCCATGACGAGTTCCTCGGAATACGCGGTCGCTCCGCGTCGCCTGCCTGAGACATCCGGTCGGCCCGGATGGTTTACAGCACGCGGCCGGCGAGGACACTTGCCCTCGCCGGCCGCGTCACACCATCCATTACGCTGCGATCAGTATCCAGGATTCTGCGTCAGTCCCGGCGTCACATCGATTTCCCGCTGCGGTATCGGATACAGCGCCTGCTGCGCCGGGATGCCGAGCACGGTGGTCGCCAACCCGAGCCGTACCAGGTCCGGCCAGCGATCGCCCTCGAACGCCAGCTCCTTTCGACGCTCGTCGATGATCGTGTCGATCATGTCCGTTTGCGACAACGAGCCGACCGGAGCGAGGCCCGCGCGCGCGCGAATCAGGTTCACCTTCACGCGCGCCGTGTCCAGGCTTCCGACCCGCGCCTCGGCCTCGGCGCGAATCAGGAGCACCTCGGCGAAGCGGATCACGTGCGGATACTCGGTGCCTTGCACGGACCGGAACTTCGTTCCCTCCTGGTTATCGTCCTCGATGGAGACGGACCACTGGCCGCGCTTATCCACGGGATCGTAGTTCGCCACGTCGTCGCTGGGATCGAACGACGGATCGAAGTCGTGCATGAGCTCCGGCGTTGGCGCGACCTCGTAGCGGCCGTCGAAGAGGTAGTAGTACGACAGGTTGTTGAACTGCTGCGCCGTGAAGACGATGCGGAAGATGTCTTCGGGCGTCGGCGACCCGTCCTCGGCGAAGAGGTCGGAGAAGTTAGGCGCGAGCGAGTACTGGCCAAGGTCCTCGACCGCTTTCGCCGCCGCCGCGGCCGCAGGGTAATCGCCCTCGTAGAGCAGGACGCGCGCGCGCAGGGCCATCACAGCGCCTAACGACGCTTGCGTGGTCTGCGTGGGGTTGGAGATGAACGTCTGCGCCGAGTCGAGATCCTTGAGGATCTGCGTGTACGTGTCGGCGACCGTCGCCCGCGTCGATCCGACCGGGTCGTTGATCGACGTCGCCGGCGTGAGCCGGAGCGGCACGCCGCCGAACAGCTTCACCAGGTTGTGGTAGTTCAGCGCGCGCAGGAAATATGCCTCGCCGATGATCTCGTGCATCTCGTCGGGATCGAGATCGGGCACCTGTGGCACCTTGGCGATGATCTCGTTGACCCGGTTGATGTCATCGTAGATCGCGATCCAGATGCCGGCGATCGTTTCGTTGTCGGCGCGCAACTCGTTGAGATCCGCGTCGCCGAACGACGTCAGCGTACCGGTGTGCTCGCTGTTGTCCGAGGACAGGTCGAGCAGGATGGGAAAATCTTCGCCGTAATACGACAGGTTCTGCAGCCCGCCGTAGGCGCCGAACAACGCCGCGCGGGCGCCCACGGCGTCCGTGATCGCCGTCGATTCGGGAATCGATCCCGCCGGCTTGAGGTCGAGCGGGTTGCTGCACGCGGCCGCCGCCGTGATGAGCGCGGCCGCCAGGAAGAATCGGGTTCTCATGTGTGATCTCATCCTCATGCGAAAGGCCCGGATGCCTGGAAGCCGGTTCACCAGTTGGTGGACAAGCCGATGGAGAACGTCCGCGCGCGCGGGTAGGCGTAGTAGTCGGTGCCTAACGCAATGTTGGACGTCGAGCCGTTGCTGTTCACGTCGGGATCGTAGCCCGTGTACTTCGTGAAATTGTGGAGGTTGTGGCCCGACACGTAGAGCGTCGTGTTCTGCAGCGAGCGCACCGGCATCAGGTTGTCGGGGATGTGCCAGCTCAACGTGACCTCCGAGATGCGGAGATACGAACCGTCTTCGATGAAGCGGTCCGAGATCTCGCGGGCGCCGGACGTGCCGTCGAAGCTCGCCCGCGGCTCGTTCGTGATCTGCCCCGGGTGCGTCCACGCGTTGAGCGCGTACGTAAACTTGTTGTCGTAGTTGTAACCGCCGTCGTCGGCGAAGATGCGCATCAGGTTGAACACCTTGGCGCCGTAGCTGAACTCGAGAAACCCGGCTAACGAGAAGCCTTTCCACGACCACGTGTTGCGCAATCCGCCGAAAAACTTGGGCTGCGGGTTGCCGGCGTCGACACGATCATCCGATGTGATCTCGCCATCGCCGTTCACATCCGCGTAGATCGCATCGCCCGTCTGCGGATTCACGCCCTTGAAGTGCAGCACGTAGAACTCGCCGATCGGCTCGCCCACGGCCACGCGGCTGATGGGCCGGAAGTTGTCGCCATCGCCGAACGGCTGATTCTGGAACAGCGCCGTCACCTCGTTGTGGTTGAACGAGATGTTGAAATCGGTGTTCCACGAGAATCCGTTCTTGTCATCGGAGCGGAAATTCACCGAGCTCAATCCCAGCTCGAATCCGCGGTTCAACACGTTGCCGATGTTGTCCCAGTACGTGGCGAAGCCGGTCGTGGCCGGGATCGGCCGGTTCACCAACAGATTCGACGTCAGCCGGTGATAGTAGTCCGCGATCACCGTTAGGCGGCCGCCGAACGGATACCAGTCGATGCCGCCGTCGAACTCGTGCGTCGATTCCCACTTGAGGTTCGGGTTCGCGAAATTTGTCGGCGCGATGCCCGGATTCTCGCCATAGTTCGACGTCCCATACAACCCGAGATACGCGAAGTCCGAGATCTCCTGATCGCCCGTGAGCCCCTGGTTGCCCGTCACGCCGTAGCTCGCCCGCAGCTTCAGCCTGCCGAACTTCTGATCGAAGTTCCCCATGAACGGTTCCTCGCTGATCACCCAACCGCCGGCGATCGCCGGGAACACGGCGTACCGATTGTTCGGTCCGAAACGCGACGATCCGTCCGTGCGGATGCTGCCGGACAGCAGGTACCGGTCCTTGTACGAGTAATTCGCCCGCGCGAACGCCGACACGAGATTGTTGTTGAACGGCAAGCCATCGAAGCTCGTGATCACCGTTCCGTTTCGCACATAGTGGAACTGATCGCTGCTGAAGCCCTCCGCGCGCACGAAGTTCAGCTGATCGGTGTTGTACTCCACGCTGCCGCCGCCCACGATGTTGAGACTCGCGGCCTCGGCGTTCTCGTGAGTGTAGGTGAGAAATCCTTCGAGCACATACTGGTTGCCGGTGCTGTAGCCGCTCTTGGCGACGCCGCGGGCTTGCGCCGCGTACGTGCCATCGACGAGCGGCGAGTCCCACTCCAGTTCGTTCATCGTCAGGATATCCGCGCCGACCCGTCCCGTGAGCGACAAGCTCGGCATGAAGTGGTAGATGCCCTCGACGTTGCCCAGAAACCGATCGGTGGTGGTGGGCAGGTTGTTCAGCTCGGCGATCGCCACCGGATTCGCGTAGTACAGATTCTGGTCGTTGCCCGCGAACTGGCCGTTAGGCGCACGCACCGGATAGATCGAGGCCTCGCCGATCGCGTTGGTGACGACGCCCGTCAGGCTGTTGTCGCCGGGGATGCGGTGGTCGAGCTCCTTCGAGTAGGCCAGCGACGTCTTGACGGAAAAATCGGGCGTCGCATCGAAGTCGACGTTGGCGCGTCCGGACACGCGGCTGTACGACGACCCGAGCGCGATTCCGGTTTGCCCGAAGTACGAACCGCCGAGATAGTACTTGAGACGATCGCTGCCGCCGCTCAGGCCGAGATGCACGTTGCCGACCGGCGCCGTCCGGAAAATGGCGCGCTGCCAATCGGTGGAATGCGCGTCATCGATCCCCGGCGTGAACGGGTCGCTGTCGCCGTCGTTCTCTGCACCCTGGTTCATGAAGGCGACGTACTGCTTCGCGTTCATGAGGCTCAGGTAGCGCTCGGGCTGCTGCCACCCCGTGTTAGCATCGAACGAGAAGTGCGCAGCGCCCGCGCTGCCGCGCTTGGTCGTGATGAGCACCACGCCATTCGAGGCGCGCGACCCGTAGATGGCCGCCGACGCCGCATCCTTGAGCACCGTGATCGACTCGATTTCGCTCGGATCGAGTCCCGTGACGCCGGTGAGGCCTTGCCCGTTAGGCCCGAGCTGCGAGAAATCGCCCGTCTGCACCGGAACGCCGTCCACGACGTACAGCGGCTGGTTCGACGCCGAGATCGACGCCGCACCGCGGACACGCACCGTGATGCCGTTGCCCGGATCGCCGGCGTTCTGGATCACCTGCACGCCGGGCGCCTTGCCCTGCAGCGCAGCGTCGAGGCCGGCCACCGGTTGGTTCTGCACATCGCTGCCGTTCACGGTCGACACCGCGCCGGTCACGCGCGCGCGATTCTCGGTTCCGTATCCGATTACCATCACCTGCGCCAGCGTGACGGCGACGCCGTGCAGCGCGAAGTTGACTGTGGTCGTGTCGCCGGCGGCGAGCGTGACCTGCCGCTCGGCGGGCGAGAATCCGATGCGCTGCACGCGCACGGTGACCGTCCCGGGCGCGGCATTGACCAGATACGTGCCGCGATCGCTGGTGACGCCGCGCGCCTGGCCGGCCACGGCGATCTGCGCGCCGGTCACTGGCTGGCCCGACACCGAATCGGTGACGGTGCCGCGCACGACCGCGTTCTGCTGCGCTCGGGCGACGGCCGGACGCGCGCCGAACAACGTTAGGCCGAGCAGCAGGGCGACTGCTCGGCTGGGGGTAAAGCGCCTCATCGATGTTCCTCCCCGTGGGAGTGACGGTGAAGCTGCGGGCCCGATGAGGTCCCGCCGCCTAACGAAGGGAGCGCCGCAGGTCAGGACGTTGGAAGCGTTGCGCGTCCGGTCCGCGGGTCGTACGTGCTGCCGGCGGGCAGCAGAGAGAGATGAACGCCGGACGCGCCGAGGCGCGGGGCCGCCGAGCCCGTCACGCGCGCGTCCCGCGCGTCGAGCACGATGGCCGCACTCCGGCCGAGCACCGTCCACTTCCCGTCGGGATCGACGCGCACCGCCGTGCCCTCATCGATGCCCACGCCTAACAGTGATGGCCGTTCCAGCACCACCTCGAGAAGCCGGTTCGCGCGCTCGCGGCGGATGAAATGCATGTCCACGATCGCGTTGCGGATGAACCCGAAGCCCGGCTTGATCTGGATCGCGCCGCGCGCGATGTTCGGGAACTCGTCCCCGTAGTAGCCCACGCTGTCCGCGTCGGGCCGCTTCTGGTTGCCGGTGATCATCGAGTCGCTGAGCACCGCCGCGCCCGCCGATGTCCCGCCCACCACGGCGCCGGCCTCGTAGCGCGCCAGCATCGCACGCAACGCCGCCGTCCCGACTAACGAATCGGCCAGCTTGACCTGGTCGCCGCCGCCAAACCAGATGCCGGTGGCCGTGCCGATCAATTTCACGATCGAATCGCTCTGCGCTTCAGCGCGCGAGACGTCGATCACGAACGCCTGCGCGCCATAGCCGCGCAGCTCGTCCACCTTTTCCTTCCCGGCCTCCGCCGACTCTTCGGTTGCCGTCGGCACGACCGCAATGCGGGCGCGCGTTCCCCCGGCCAGATCAACGAACGCCTGCACCAGCTCCTTCGGCTGTTCGCCGCCGCCCACGATGAAGAGCGTTCCCTTGGGCGATGGTGCGCTCCCGATCCCCGATGACGGAACGGCGCCGGCAGCCGCATGTGCCCACGCAGCGACCGCGACGCCGAGCAAAATGATGGATGTGCGACGTGCGATGCGGCGGACAGCGTATTCAGGCATGAGACCTCGTCGTGAGGGAGAACGCGAGACAGGAGGGCCGAGCGTCTAACGGGCGGAGCCATGCCGACGCCGACGAGGGCGCCCGCCCCGATGCGCGATCGCGGCGAGCCTCGGCCGTTCGCGCGGAAGCATCGAGCGCAACAGTGATCGGTTGTGACGAGCTCGTCAAGTCCACCGCGCCAATCTATTCGCTCACCCCGTCTCGAATGTCACCGGCACGACATCAGCGACCGAGTTGGTACTGTGCTGTACCGCGTGGTAAGATCACGCCGGGCGACGCCGTCTATTCTGGCCGCGACCGCCCGACCCACGGTTTGGAGGAGAAGGAATGCGGAGACTTGGAGTGGCAGTGAGTGCGGGGCTGGTCATCGGGACGGCAATCATCACCCTGGCCGCGCCGCCGGCGCGCTCGAGCGAGCTCGGCGCACGCATGCGTTCAGTCCCTCGCACACACGCGCCGGTGCACCTCGTCGTCGGTCCGAAGTACAACTCGGCGCGCTACTTCGTGCGCGAGCAGCTGGCGAGCATCAATTTCCCGAGCGACGCCGTCGGCGTCACGGATGGCGTTTCCGGCGGCATCTCGGTCGACGACCAAGGACAGATCGGGTCCGACTCGAAGTTCGTCGTCGACATTACGAAGCTGAAGAGCGACCGGTCGATGCGCGATGGCTACATCCAACACCGCACGCTGCAGACCGATCAATATCCCACGGTGACGCTGGTGCCGAAGCAGTTTCAGGGTCTGCCGTCGCCCATTCCGGATACCGGCAAGGTGACGTTCACGTTGCTTGGCGATCTCACCGTGCGCGGCGTGACGCGGCCCACGAGCTGGGCGGTGACGGCATACTTGCGAAACGGCGAAGTGCGCGGCACGGCATCCACCGGCTTCACGTTCGACGACTTCAAGCTCGACAAGCCCAGGGTCGGCTCGGTGCTGAGCGTGGCGGACAGCATCCACCTGGTGTACGATTTCGATCTGGTCCCGGCGTCGGGGTCCTGACCGCGGAGGCGCGCCGGGCGCCGCCGCCTAACGAAAGACACGTCATGATGCTCGCACGCTGGGCCGCCGCGGGACTGATGCTCGCCGCGGCAGCTTCCGTTCGTGTTCGCGCGCAAGGGGCGCGGCCGACGCTGTCGCCCGCGGTCCGGGAAGTCGTCGCGATCGACACCAACATCGTCGCCCTCACGCACGTGCGCGTGATCGACGGCACGGGTGCGCCGGCGCGCGCCGACCAGACGGTAATCGTGCGCGACGGACGCATCACGCAGATCGGCGCGGCAGCCGCCGTTGCCGTGCCGTCCGGCGCGCGCGTCCTGGATCTCACCGGCAAATCGGTGATCCCCGGACTGGTGATGGTGCACGAGCACCTGTTCTATCCCACCGGCCCCGGCGTCTACGGAAACGTCGCCGAGAGCTTCGTGCGCCTCTATCTCGCCGGCGGTGTGACGTCGATGCGTACCGGCGGCAACATGAACGGCTACGGCGACATCGGGCTCGCGCGCTCGATCGCGCGCGGTGAGAAGCCGGGACCGTGGATCGACGCCACGGCGCCGTATCTCGAGGGGCCTGGGTTAGGCCTCGATCAGATACACGAGCTCACCGGACCGGACGATGCGCGCCGCATGGTCGACTTCTGGGCCGACGCCGGCGCGACGTCCTTCAAGGTGTACATGCACATCACCCGCGCCGAGCTCGGTGCGGCGGTCGCCGAAGCGCATCGGCGCGGACTGAAGGTGACCGGCCACTTGTGCTCGGTCACATACCGCGAAGCGGCTTCGTTAGGCATCGACAACCTGGAGCACGGATTCTTCGTGTCCACGGATTTCGTGCCGAACAAGCAACCGGATGTCTGCCCGGGGCAGAACACGGGACTCGCGACCATCGCTACCCTCACCCCGGACTCGGCGCGCGTACGCGACCTCATCAAGTTTCTCGTGGACCATCACGTCGCGATCACGAGCACGCTCACGGTGTTCGAAACGTTCACGCCGGGCCGGCCCATGCCGCGCGGGCTCGACGTGCTCGACCCGATCCTGCGGGAGCAGTTCGAACAGCGCTACGCCGCGACGCAGCGCGACACGACGCGGCGCTTCGAGGCGATCTTTGCGCACGCACGCGCCCTCGAAGTCGCATTCATGCGCGCGGGCGGACTGCTGCTGTCGGGCACTGACCCGACCGGCGGTGGCGGCGTCGTCCCCGGGTTCTCGAACCAGCGCGAGCTCGAACTGCTCGTCGAAAGCGGTTTGACGCCACTGGAGGCGATCAAGGTTGGCACGTTGAACGGCGCCACCTACCTCGGCCGCGCTAAAGACGTCGGTTCGATCGCCCGGGGCAAGCAGGCGGACCTCCTCGTGATCGATGGAGACCCGTCGACGAATATCGCCGACGTCGAGCACGTCGAGATGGTGTTCCGCGACGGCATCGGATACGATCCGCAAAAACTCATCGCGTCCGTGAAGGGAAAAGTCGGGCTGTTCTAACCCTGACGGCCCGTAGTTCACGGTCGATCGGCTGATGACGCCCAACTCGCTGGATTGGTCCTGGGCGCGCGTGACGCCGGCGGAGCTTCCCACGTCAACACCTTGTCGCTATGTTACAGCGTAGTCGAATGTTGCATTAATCACCCTCAAGCCCCTTGTACCACTGAGTCGCACCCGCCCATCCGCGCGCAGACGCCGCAGTCCCGCGCGAGCACACCAGCAGCACACCTCGCTGCCAACAAGTCGTACCGCTTACACGAACACGCGTCAGTGGCTGCTCGATCGCCACGGTGCCGTATGTACGTACTGCGAACGACGCGTTCATCCCGATGCGATCACGCTCGATCACGTGACGCCACGCCGCGGCCAGACTGCCTATGATCGCCGCGACAACCTCGTTCTCGCCTGTCCTGACTGCAATGCGCAGAAGGCAGACAAGCCGATCCTCGCGTTCCTCCTCGCACGCCGCGATCGCGCGGTGAACCTGCTCCGCTTTGGCGAGCACCTCAGTCCCATGCTGCTCGACCTTGCCCGGCAGATCGCCGGACCCGAAGGTGTTGCGCGCGCCGAGCGGTTGTCCGACCCGGACTATCCGTACAAGGACTGAAGCGCGCTCCTCAGGGCCGCGACAAAGCCGGACACAACGGGCACAGCCCGGATAACAAGCAAAGACTTTCTTTTGTCCTGTCGTGTCCATCGTGTCCGCGCCGTGTCCGCGTCTTCATGAGCGTATCACTCTGCTCGGCCGGGCCCAGCCTCACGATCCAAGGGTCATAACCTTCGCTGCACCTTGCCCTTGTTTCCCGGAAATTTCCGAAGAACCGGAAAAAGAAGGATCCGATCGGAAACCATCCGACCGGTTTCTCTCGTAGTATTGAGAAAGCCCATCGGACTCCGACATGATTGCCGCCATACTCCGCCTGATCGCCCTGCGACCGCTACTCGGCCTCGCCATCCTTGGCTTCCCGATCCTGCTGCTGGTGGTCGTCGGACTCATCACGATTCTGGCCTTCAAGTTCCTCGTTTTCATCGTGCTGCCGATCGTGGCGGTCGTGTGGCTCGTCCGCATGTTCAAGCGGTCGTCGTGCAGGCATGACACTGGACCTGACGGTGAAACCGATGCCGGGCCGGATGCAGCATTGTGATTGAAGGGTTGCGCGACGCGAAGGCGAAGGTGTGAAGCTCGCACGCATTCAACGGCTGGAACGGTTCGCGGTCGGTTCACTCCTGGCGAGCGTCGCGCTCATCGCGGCGGACCGCATCCGCCACCCTCGCGGCCTGTTCTTCCTCGTGCCGTTGCCGCGTCACCGAACCGGCGCCTTGCAGCCGCTGTGGTTCGTGTTTCGCACCCGGCCTGCATTGTCCATTGGAGTCGTGCTGCTCGTGGCAGGACTCTGCACCGCGTTGGTCGCAGCGTGCGCGGAGATCGGCTCCGCTCTCACGCCGCAAGAGAGCGATCGTTAGCAGCGATCGAACGGAGAGATCGATGGAGCGCTGGCAGGACCGCCTCGCGCGGTCGCTCTACGGCTCGGTTTCGCGCACCCGCACGCTGCGCGGCGTCACGGTCGACGTCGTAAACACACGGCCTGACATCGACACCGAGCACATCTTCGCCCGCCTGGACGACGCGCTGGGCATCATCGAGCGACACCAGCCGTGGTATTTCCGACACCTGGTGCGCGACTTCGCGCGCATTGCGGTGAGGCGCTATCCTTGTCGCGGTGCGTACTTCCCCGACGAACGCACGTGTCTCGTCGAGCTGACGTTCAGCGTGAATCCCGAATTTTCGACGTCCCAGATCGCGTCCACCATCGTGCACGAGGCCATGCACGCGCGATTGGACCGGCGCGGCGTGGCGTTCACGCGCGAAATTGCCGCGCGCCACGAGCGGTTCTGCCGCCGCGCCGAAGTCGAGTTAGGCATGTCGGTGCCCGATGGTGAGCCGATCGTCGAACGGGCGCTCGCGTCTCTCGCCGCCAGCGACGAAGACGTAGCGCCCGTGATCGATTGGAACGTCGCCAGCCGGCGCGTGGCGCAAGCGGATCTCGACGCGCTCAACGCCCCGCATTGGCTGAAAAAGACGCTCGCGCGACGCGCCGGACTCGATCCCGGCGCGACCCAGGACTAGCGAGCGGGAGCCCCGCCCTCCTGTGGCGCGGCAGCGGTATTCCGGTTGCGGTGCGCCCAGTGCTGCCGCGGCTGCGCCGGCTGAGACCGCTTGAACAGCAAGTCCGCGTAGTAGGTCGCGATGCGCGTCCTCACCGACTCCTGCGTGTCGCTGGACTTGGCTTGAAACGGCGCGTACCGGTTGGCGTCGCCGGACACCTGGAACCACCACCACGATTCTGTTCTGGTGCTGGTCGGTGCCTCGACCCTGCAGCTGAACGTCCGGCCATTATCTGCGAAGTCGAACGCTTTCAGCATGGGATCTCCAATCGGGTTGAACCGTAATCTACCATCGCGGACCGCCCGGTGCCTACCTTCCTCGTGTAACGACCGGCGCGCCGGCGCCGGCACCGCTTTCCGAGGAGAGCCCAGTGCGATACGACTTTCTCGTCGAGACGTATAAGACCGAGCGCATCAAGACGTTGAGCGTCTGGTCGCAGATTCCGGACGCACGCATGTCCTTTCGCCCGGAACCCCGTGCCCGGACGCCGCTCGAGCACATGGTCCACCAGTGCGTGAGCGAGGACACCTGGATGCGGACGATGCTCGGCATCACCGTCCCGTTGCCGATGCTGCCCCCGCTGGAGAGCCGGCTGTCCTTTCTCGAACACTACGCCGCCGCGTCCGCCGTGCGCCTAACAGAACTCGAGCGTAAGCCGGACGAGTGGTTCGAGGCGACCACCACGTTCTTCGACACACAGCGGTCGCGCGCCTGGGTGCTCACACGCCGCCTCACTCATTCCTCGCACCACCGCGGACAGCTCACCGTTTACCTTCGACTCTGGGGACAGCCGCTCTACTCGACGTACGGTCCCAGTGCCGACACGGGCGGCCTGTTCCAGAACAACGCGGCCGTCATCTATCGCTATCGGACCATCGGGCACCTGCTGCAAGCGGAGGCTGCGGGCGGCGAGTTCCCTGCGCTGCCCGGTCCCGGCCAACAGGCACCCACCGAGCGCCCAGACAGTTAGCACGCCCGGCGCCGGCGCATGACTGACCGGTACCGGACTTGCTGAACTGATGGTGTGTCGACTCGAGCGGAGGCCCAGGTGGCGACGATCTGGAAAGGCACGCTCAGCATCGGATTGGTGACGGTCCCCGTCGAGCTCAAACGCGCGATTCGCGACAACGACCGCATCCAGTTTCACATGCTTCACGACGACGACATGGCGCCGATCCATTATCAACGGGTCTGCACCGCCGACGGCACCGAAGTGCCCTGGAATGACGTCGTCAAAGGCTACGAATACCGCAAGGGCAAGTTCATCGTGCTGACCAACGAGGACTTCAAGACCGCCGCGCTGTCCGCATCGTCCACGGTCGCCGTCCGCGAATTCGTGCCCGAGTCGTCGATCGATCCTCGCTACTTCGAAACGCCCTACTTTCTCATCCCGGGCAAAGGCGGCGAGATGGCCTACGCGGTGATGCGGGAGGCGATCCGGAAGACCCAGACGATTGGGTTAGGCACGATCGTGATCCATCAACGCGAGCACATCGCTGGACTCAAAGCGGTGGGTAACGCCCTCGTGCTCGAGCTGATGCGCTTTGCCGATGAGCTCGTCGACGAGAGCGATTACGCCTTCCCGTCGACAAAAGAGGTGCGTCAGGCCGAGTTGAACATGGCACAGCAACTGATCGACGGTCTCAAGGCGGCGTTTCAACCGGAGCGGTACCGCGATCAGTACCATGCCAACCTGATGAAGATCATCAAGTCGAAGATGAAAGGCACGCACGCATCGCTCGAGGAGCCCGAGACGGCCAAGGGCGACGACAAGGTGATCGACCTGATGCAGCGCCTGCAGCAGAGCCTTGCGGGCGCCGGGAAGCACGGCAGAACCGGCGCACGACGCGGCCGGACCGCGGCGCGCCGCACGCGCACGACGAGAAAGCGCGCCGCGCGGTCGGCCTGACGATGCCGGCGACGCGCAAGAAGACCGCGCGCAAGCGCAGCGTTAGGCAGAAGGCGGCGGCGCGCGGCACCGCCGGCAAGCTCCGCACGTACAGGCGCAAGCGCGACTTCGAGACCACGCCGGAACCCGCTGGCGGCGCGGCACCAGCGCGGATCTCGGGGCCGCGCGCGCTGCAGTTCGTGATCCAGAAGCACGCGGCGAGCCACCTCCACTTCGACTTCCGCCTCGAGCTCGACGGCGTCATGAAAAGCTGGGCCGTGCCCAAGGGCCCGAGCCTCGACCCATCGGTCAAGCGACTCGCCATGCAGGTCGAAGACCACCCGATCGAGTACAACGCGTTCGAGGGCACCATTCCGCAGGGCGAATATGGCGGCGGCACCGTGATGATCTGGGACCGCGGGACCTACACCAGCGATCCGCCTTCGCCTAACCCAGAAGATGCGCTGCGCCGCGCGTACGCCAAGGGCGACCTCAAGTTCGAGCTCGATGGCGAGCGGCTGCACGGGTCGTGGGTGCTCGTCCGCACCAAGCGCGGCTCGCCCGACAAGCCGCAGTGGCTGCTCATCAAGCATCGCGACGACGCCGCACGGCCCGGCGCCGACATCGCGGCCGAGGTCGACACATCCGCCACGACGGGCCGCACCATGGATGAGATCGCGAGCGGCAAACGCGCCCGGCGAGGCCGCAAAACCAGCGGGACGGATCCGCGCGCCGTCTGGCACAGCAACCGCGCGACGGACGTCGACCTTCCGGCGCTCGAACCCATGCTCGCGCGCGTCGGCAGCGAGGTGCCGCAAGACGACGGATGGACCTTCGAGCCCAAATATGATGGCATTCGCGTGCTCGCCTACGCGACCGCCGACCAGGTGCGTCTCATGACGCGCAACGGCCTCGACAAGCGCGCGCAATTTCCAGAGATCGTCGACGCGCTCGAGAAATTGGCCCGTCGCGCACGCCGCCCCCTCGTGCTCGACGGCGAAATCGTCTCGCTCGTGCGCGGCAAGCCCGGCCGCTTCCAGGGACTGCAGTCGCGCGTGCATGTCCAGGGTGCGGCGGACATCGCTCGATTGGTCAAAGACGCGCCGGCCGCCCTCATGGCCTTCGACCTGCTCCTCGATGGCGACGACGTGCTCGTCGGCGAGCCGTGGTCCGAACGTCGCAAGCGTCTCGAGATGCGGCTCCGCAACCGGACCGATGCGCACCTCCGGTTAGGCGACACCGCGCCCGGCGGCGCACGCGAAATGCTGCGCAAAGCCCGCGCGTCGGGCTGGGAAGGCGTCATGGCCAAACGCATGGACGCACCCTACGCGTTGGGCCAGCGTTCGAACGCGTGGCTCAAGCTCAAGCTCGAACGCGAACAGGAATTCGTCGTCGGCGGCTACACCGAGCCGCGCAGGTCGCGGCAGTACCTAGGCGCACTCCTCGTCGGCTACTACGACGGAGACCGGCTCATCTACGCCGGACACGTCGGCGGCGGATTCGACCACCAGTCCCTGCACGACGTGCACGCCCAACTGGTCAAGTTGGGCCGCAAAACGTCGCCGTTCGCCAATCCGCCCAAGCCGAACGAACCGGCGCACTGGGTGCGGCCGCAAGTCGTCGTGGAGGTGAAATTCAACGAGTGGACGGACGACGGCCTGTTGCGCCAACCGGTGTTTCTGGGCACGCGCGACGACAAGGACGCCCGCGACGTGACCCGGGAACCGGCGCCTGGCGTGGAGAAGCTCGAGGAAGAGATGCGGTGACGCGCACGACCGCGGCGCGTCGCTTCCCACAGGACCGCCGGCCTCTAGATTTCAATCACCCGTTCCCCGCTCCCATGGACGACAAGAAAATCCTCGCGCTCGCCCGCAAGAACGCCGCGAAATCGATCGCGCAGAACAAGCCGCGCGCCAAGGCGTACGACGCCACCGTCGAGGCGACGCGTCCCGTTGCGCCCGATGACACCAGCGAAGCAGACCGCATCTTCAAGGAGATGAAGCGCCGCGAGTTCTGATCGCGCGCACTGGCCGCCGTTGTCTTCCGATCTGCTCGTGCTCGTGCACGGGCTCAAGCGCACGCGGGCATCGATGTGGCCGGCGGCGATCGTGGCCCGCCGCCGGGGATACGCCGTGCTCAACTGGGGCTATCCGTCGGCGCGCGCCGGCATCATGGTGCACGCCGAGTCGCTCCGCCGAGTGCTGGACGCGCTCCCGCCGGCTCCCGGAGACGAACGCATCCATTTTCTCACCCACTCGTTGGGCGGCATCATCGTACGCGCGCTGTTGGCGCGCGCCTCGCCGCCGAACGTCGGCCGGGTGGTGATGCTCGGCCCGCCTAACGCAGGAAACGAGATCGCCGAGCGCCTCGGACACACGCGTGCGTTTCGCCGGATCATGGGGCCGGCCGGCGTCGAGCTCGGCACCGGCGCCGACAGCGTGCCGCGACGGTTGCCCGAAGCGACGTTCGAGTTGGGCGTCATCGCCGGCGAGCGGCGCCGCCCCGCGCTCTTCGGCCGCTGGATCGGCACGCCCAACGATGGGCTGGTATCGGTGAGCGCGACACGCCTCGTCGGCATGCGCGACCACCTCGTCGTCCGCGGCGGCCACGCGTTGCTGCCGGCGAATCGGCGCGCGCTCTCGCAGGCGTTCACGTTTCTCGCCACCGGACACTTCGCGCGCGGCCCCGGCGCCTAACGACAAAGCCCGCCGCCGGCCGGCGGCGGGCTCCCGTACTCGTCAGGCCTGCTGTCCGGCGTACGTCACGTCCAGCACCTCGCCGGTCTTGGCGTCCACGTTCACCTTCTCGACGAACGACTTGTTGGCCACGTTCACCTCGAACGTGTACACCTTGTCGCCGTTGCGCATCCCTCCATCGCTTTCCGATTTCACCGTCCCGCCGCCGCACGCCTTGATCGCGATGGTCTTGGCCTGCGATTGGTCCACCGGCCGCGTAAACCCGCTCAGCGCGACCACCGCGCCCGCGCCCACCGTGAGCGCCGCCATCGCCGAGATGATCCTGTTGCCCTGCATGGTCCTGTCCGTCCCGCACTCCGGCCACGTCGCGGCCGCGGGACGAAGAGATGTGAAGTCGAGTCGACGCGCCGTGAGCGCCTTGCGCACTCGCACTGGTGCTGTTCCCGCGACTCTCGGGCTCCTGCCGTTGGTGGGGAAGCCGCCCAGATTCGCTGCGAGAACCGTGCCCCCGATCGCAAATATATTGATGTCCAATATATTTTCGGGTCGCGCGATCGCCGGCCGCGTCACCGCCGCGGCGGCACCGCCCGCGCATACACACCCTTGTACTTGCTTACTTCGCTGCGCTCGCGGTCCAGCTCCGGCACGTGCTCCGGCGCGTAGCCCAATCCGCGAAAGAATTGCTCGCTGTTGCTCACCGCGAACAACGTCGCGAGCTCCCGCCGCTGCGCCAACTCCTCGGCCGTCCGAACCAGCGCGGCGCCGATGCCCTGCCCCTGCGCACCGGGATCCACCGCCAACGAGCGGATCTCTGCCAGACTCGGCGCGTACTCCTCCAGGTGCACGCAGCCCACGACCACCTCGTCGTCAGTCGCGACCAGAAAATCAGCGATGTGCTCGCGAATGAAGTCCAGCGTGCGCGGCAGCAGCGTGCCGTCCGACACATAAAGATCGATCAGCGCCTTGATCGAGGACGCATCCGCGGTTCGAGCGGGACGTACGTTCATGATTTGCTCCGTCGGTGGTGATCAACGATGGCGCCGACCCATCGCGCCGCGTAGATCTTGCGCGCGACGTGCCCGCGTTGTCTGCTTTCTGCTCGCCCGTCTCCATCCCGTGACCGCGTCCCGATCCTCCATGCCATCGCGCTTCCGCGTCGCACTGCTCGGCGCATCGCTCGTCGTTGCCTGCGCTCCATCGATCGCGCACGCCCAACAATTCGATTCGACGATGTTCGCCGGCCTCCAATGGCGCATGATCGGCCCACATCGCGGCGGCCGCACCGTGGCCTCGACGGGCGTCCGCGGACAACCGAACGTGTTCTACGTCGCCGCGACCGATGGCGGCGTCTGGAAGAGCACCGACTACGGCCGTGTGTGGACGCCGATCTTCGATCGGGAACCCGTCGGATCGATCGGCGCGCTGGCTGTGGCGCCATCCGATCCCGCCATCATTTATGTAGGCAGCGGCGAAGGGTTGCAACGGCCCGATCTGTCGATCGGCGACGGGATGTACAAGTCGACGGACGGCGGCCGCACGTGGACCCATCTGGCCGGCCTCCGCGGCGGCCAGCAGACGGCGGCGATTCTGGTGGACCCACGCGATGCCGACCGCCTCTTCGTCGCGGTGCTCGGCCATCCGTACGGGCCTAACGCAGAGCGCGGCGTATATCGCTCGACCGACGGGGGCGCCACCTTCGAACGCGTGCTGTTCAAGGATGAGAACACGGGCGCGGTGGCGCTGGCGTTCGATCCGGCCAACGCGCAGGTGGTGTACGCCGTCCTCTGGGCCGCGCGGCAGGGGCCGTGGGAGTACGACAATGCGTACGCCGGGCAAGGCAGCGGATTGTACAAGTCGGTCGACGGCGGCGCGACGTGGACCCAGCTCTCCACCGGGCTCCCGACGCCGGCGCAGGGCCTCGGCCGCATCGGCATCGCCGTGGCGCCGAGCGATGGCCGGCGGGTGTACGCGATGGTGCAGGCGCCGCCAAAGTTAGGCGGCGTGTACCGCTCCGACGACGCCGGCGCGACGTGGACCCGTGTGAACGGCGAAGAGCGCGTGTACGGCCGCGGCGACGACTTCGCCGAAGTCCAAGTCGATCCGACCAACTCCGATGAGATCTACGTCGCGAATACGTCGACGTACCGCTCGACCGATGGCGGCCACACCTTCACCGCGATCAAGGGCGCGCCCGGCGGCGACGACTACCACCGCATCTGGATCAACCCCGACAACCCGAAGATCATTCTGTTAGGCAGCGACCAGGGCGCGACCATCTCGGTCAACGGCGGCGAGACCTGGAGCTCGTGGTACAACCAGCCCACCGGGCAGATGTTCCATGTCGCCGCGGACAATCGCTTCCCGTATCGCGTGTACGGCGGGCAGCAGGAAAGCGGGTCGGCCGGCGTCTCGAGTCGCGGCAACGACGGCCAGATCACGTTCCGCGATTGGCATCCCGTGGGTGTCGAGGAGTACGGCTACGCCGTTCCCGACCCGCTGCACCCGGGAATCATCTACGGCGGAAAGGTGACGCGCTACGACGAGACCACGGGCCAGGTGCAGGACGTCGGGCCGGTGGTACTGCGCTCCGGTGCGTACCGGTTCGACCGCACGGCGCCGATCATCTTTTCGCCGGCCGATCCGCACGTGCTCTATTTCGCCGCGCAGGTGTTGTTCAAGACGACTAACGGAGGCCGCAGCTGGACGGTGATCAGCCCGGATCTGACGCGTTCCGATCCCGGCGTGCCGGCCAGCCTCGGCGTCTATGCCCAACAGGCGGGGCAGCACCCCCACCGCGGCGTGATCTACTCGATCGCGCCGTCGGCGCGCGACGCGCATCTCATCTGGATCGGCACCGACGACGGTCTGATTCAGGTGACGCGCGATGGCGGCGCGCATTGGCGCAATGTCACGCCGCCGGGCATGGAAGCGTGGAGCAAGGTCACGCAGATCGACGCCTCGCACTTCGACAGCGCATCGGCGTACGCGTCGGTGTCGCGGCTTCGGGTGGACGACCTGCATCCCTACATCTATCGCACGCACGACGGCGGGAAGACGTGGCACGCCATCACCACGGGCATTCCGGACGACGAGCCGGTGAACGTCGTGCGCGAGGATCCGCTGCGGCGCGGCCTCCTGTACGCCGGGACGGAGCACGCCGTTTACGTCTCCTTCGACGATGGCGCGCACTGGCAGTCGCTGCGGTTAGGCATGCCGGCGACCTCCATTCGCGACCTCATCGTGCACGACAACGATCTCGTCATCGCCACGCACGGCCGGTCGTTCTGGATCCTCGACGACATCGCGCGCCTGAGACAGCTCGATGCCCGCGTGGCCGCATCGCCCGCGTTCCTCTTCACGCCGGCGCCAGCCTATCGCGTGCGGCGGGATGCGAACACCGACACGCCCTTGCCGCCGGAGGAGCCCGCGGGCAGGAATCCGCCCGACGGCGCGATCATCGACTACTGGATCGGCCAGGGCTCATCGCCTAACGCAGTGACGCTCGAGATACTCGATGCGCACGGCGCGCTGGTGCGGCGGTTCTCGAGCGCCGATGTCGCGCCGCCGCCCGACTCCGAGCTCAACGTGCCCGCCTACTGGGTGAAGCCCTTCCAGCCGTTGTCCGCGGAGCCCGGCATGCATCGCTTCGTGTGGAATCTGCACTATCCGCCGCCGGATGCCTTGCAGCACGACTACCCGATCTCCGCGATCGTGCACGACACCCCGCGCTATCCGTTAGGCCCGACTGTGGTTCCGGGCCGGTACACCGTGCGCCTCGCGGTCGGCGGCCGCACGCTGAGCGAACCGCTGGAGGTGCGCCTGGACCCGCGCGTGGCGACGCCGCCGGCCGGCCTCGCGCACCAGCTCGCGCTCGCCCTGCGCATCACCAGCGCCATGCACCGCGAATACGCGGCGCTGGCGCAGGTGCGCGCGCTGCGCGCGCGGCTGGCGTCGTTGCGGAAGAGCCAGTCGGATACCGCCGGCGTCAAGTCGAGGATGATGTCCGTCGTCGATGACAGCCTCGCCGCGCTCGCCGGCGAGCACCGTGCCGGCTCGCCTAACGGAGACGATCTGGTGCGGCTGAACGGCGACCTGCTGGCGGTGCTCGACGTGCTGGAAAGCGCCGATGCCGATCCGACCACGCAAGCCGCGGCGGCCGTGCCGGAGCTGGAGCGCCGGGTCGACGCCGCAGTCGCTCGGTGGCAGCAGATCAAGACCAAGCAAGTGACCGCGCTCGAGGGCCGGCTCCAGCGCGGTTCGATCCGCCAGCTCAACCTACCGGCGGATACGACGCATCATTGAGCGTCTCGAGCGGCGCGTTTCGCCCGGCGGGCGCGCAGCTCGGGATTCAGGCGGAATAGCGTGGTAGTGTGTCCGATCACCTGCACCACCTCGGCGTGCGCGGCGCCCGCGAGGTCTGTGGCCACGTCGCGCGCCGCGAGGTTCGCGGTCCGGCCAACGTGAACTTTCACCAGCTCCCGCGAGCGAAAGGCGTCCTCGAGCGATTGCACGATCGCGGGCGTGATGCCGCCCGCCCCGACGGAGACCGTCGGATCGAGATGGTTGGCTTCCGCGCGCAGCGCGGCGCGCTCGCGGGAGGAAAGGGCCACCGCGGTCAGCGGCCCGCGGCGGCCGCCGCTTCCTCCACCGCCGCCGGCGCGTCGTCAGTTAGGCCGCGCTCCCGCGCCAGCTGCGCGATCCCTTCGTCGATCGTGCGCGAATGGTGCATCGAGCAGAACTTGGGTCCGCACATCGCGCAGAATTCGGCGCTCTTGAAGTACTCGGCCGGCAGCGTCTCGTCGTGGTACTCTCGCGCCCGCTCCGGATCGAGCGACAGCCGGAACTGCTCGTTCCAGTCGAACGCGTACCGCGCGCGAGACAGCGCATCGTCGCGGTCGCGTGCGCCGGCGCGGCCGCGCGCGATGTCGGCCGCGTGCGCGGCGATCTTGTAGGCGATCACGCCCTGGCGCACGTCCTCGGCGTTGGGCAACCCCAGGTGCTCCTTGGGCGTGACGTAGCAGAGCATGTCGGCGCCGTACCAGCCGATCATCGCCGCGCCGATCGCGCTCGTGATGTGGTCGTACCCGGGCGCGATGTCCGTCACGAGCGGACCGAGCGTGTAGAACGGCGCCTCGAGACAGATCTCCTTCTGCTTGCGCACGTTCATTTCGATCTGGTGCATCGGGATGTGGCCCGGCCCTTCCACCATCACCTGGACGTCGCGCGCCCAGGCGCGCTTGGTCAATTCGCCCAGCGTCTCGAGCTCGGCGAACTGCGCCCGGTCGCTCGCGTCGTGCACCGACCCGGGCCGCAGCGAGTCGCCTAACGAAATCGTGACGTCGTAGGCGCGGAGGATCTCGAGCAGGTCGTCGTACCGCTCGTACAACGGGTTCTGCTTGCGATGGTGCATCATCCACACGGCGTGCAACGAGCCGCCGCGACTCACGATCCCCGTCACGCGGCCGTACACCAGCGGCAGATGCTCGAGCAAGATCCCGGCGTGGATCGTCATGTAGTCCACGCCCTGCTGCGCCTGGTGCTCGATGACGTCGAGCAGATCGTTCGCGGTCAGCTCCTCGAGCTCCTTCCCCATCAGCACGGACTGATAGATGGGCACCGTCCCGATCGGGACGGTCGACGCGCCGATGATCGCCTCGCGCACCAGGTCGATGTCCTTGCCCGTCGACAGATCCATCACGGTGTCTGCGCCGTAGCGCACGGCGAGACGCAGCTTCTCGAGCTCTTCCTCGATCGACGATGTCACGGCGGAATTGCCGATGTTCGCATTGATCTTCACGCCCGCGACCTTCCCGATGGCCATCGGCTCGAGCCTGCCGGCCAGATGCCTAACGTTCGCCGGAATGATCAACCGGCCGCGCGCAACTTCGCTGCGCACGGTCTCGACGTCCAATCCCTCGCGCCGAGCTACCACCCGCATCGCATCGGTGATCTCGCCCTTCCGCGCCGCGGCCATTTGCGTGCTGTACGAACTCATGTCGGTCTCCAGACGTCTGATTTATTGAACTTAGATCGCCGATGAACCGAGGGAAGCGACGCGCGTCGATTCCCTCGGCGTGCGCGCCCTAAAAGTCTTCCCAGGCAAACCCGCTCATCACGTACGTCAGTCGCTTCTTCGCCAGGTCGAGCCGAAGCAGCACCGTTCCGCCCGTCAGCTCCCCTCGCCCGATCGCGGACACGTCGTCGATGCCGTCCCCATCCACGTCGAGCGCGCGAATCGCGTCGTGGACGCGGAAGCGCACGTCGGCCACGCGCAGCGGCACCACCCGGCCGGTCGTGTCGATGAGCACCGCGAATTCGCGCGTGTACCGGTTCACGTCGGCCGCGTAGTTCGCGAACAGCAACACGTGCGCCGCGCCGAAGCATCCGTAAATCTGCGACGAGGTCAGCTTGCGCCCCTTGAGGACGTCGGGCGGCATGTGCGCCGTATCGCCTTGCAGGAGGAGCATGAGCGAATCGCGCACGGCCGCGGCCCGCGCGAGCATCGTCGAATCCACCGGCCCCCGATGCGCACAGCTGTCCACGGTCGGCGCCGCCGCGCTGTCCTCGCGCACCGCCACGGCCACAACCGTCTGCTTCTCGCGCGCCAGACTGTCGACGTTAGGCGGCACCTGGAGCGTGGCCACGATGCGGCCGTGCCACTGATCGAAGCCCGTCACGCTCGCATCGCTCGAGCCCCACGGACCGCGCAGCAGAAAATGGTCGCCCACTTTCACCGGCGAGAGCTGCTCGACCGCCGCACGATACGCCGCCAGACGCGCCTTCCCTTTCAATTTGGCGTCTACGCGCCCGATGTCTAACAGAAGATGCTTCGCCCGAGATGCAGCCACGAACGTCGACTGAAACGTCGCCATGAACGTCATCTGGTTGGCGATCGAGTCGGCGAGCGGCGGCAGTTGTCCAATCTGCTCGATCCCCGCACCGCGGACGCGCGCCGTATCTTCGACGTGCACGGTTGCCGTCGCGTTCTGGCCCGCCGTATCGACGCCCGTGTCGGACGACAGCGTGTCCGCGAACGTCGTGCTGTCGACGGCAACCGAATCGGCCGTCCCATGCACCGGCGGTTTCTTTTCGCCGCCGCCGCACGCGATGAGCAGCACCACCGAGCCCGACAACAGAAGGCGGGAGCACTGGTAGCGAACGCGGATTGAAAAACGGGATGTGCTCAAGACCGCCACAGATGTCCGGCAGAAAGGACAAAAAGAGCGCGCGCTGACGCTCGATTGTCATGGAAAATGCGAGCGGACACCACGAACCTCAACGCCACCGCCCCACTATCCTGAACGGCCGCACCGCCAATGTTGCCACGCCGTCCGATCGAGCGTTAATACGATGCGGACTGCCCGCACTGGCGCGGCACCTGAGCCGTCTACCGCGGCCAGGTTGCTTTGACGCGAGGTTTGGTCGCGGACACCGCTGTCCCGCCTGATGGGGCCGCCGTGACGTGGCCGGTGTGCAATCGCGTGATGCTCCGCCATCCTTCGTGGGTATATCAGGACGTCGAACATCACGCAACGAACACCGCATATGAAGACTGTCGACTGGAGATTCGCCGATGCCGTTTCTTGAGCTCGAAGGCGTTCCCGACCTCGAGGACAACCCGCGCGAGCTGAATGGTGAGCTGATCATAGGCAGCGGCTCGCAAGCTACCTGGCGCCTCACGGGCCGTGATCTCGCAGCGCGTCACTTTCGCGTTCAGACACAACCGGACGGCGCGCGCGTCGTCCCCGCCTCGGCGCAAAACATTGTCGTCCTCAACGACGCCCAGGCGCCGACGGAGGGCGCAACGCTCAGCTCCGGCGACGTGATCGCCGCAGGTTCCGCGCGCTTCGTCTTCCTCCAGGACAAAGATTCGCCGCGCCCCGAAGCGCTCAGCGAGCCGGCAGCATCCTATTTGATCGACTCGTCGTCGCGCCGCGCGTACGCCCTTCGGAAACGCGTCGTCCAGATCGGACGCGAGATCGGCTGCAGCATCGTGCTTAAAGACCCGACCGTCTCGCGCTTCCATTCCGACGTGAAGTCGGAAGGCGGACAGTTCGTGATCTACTCGATGGGCTCCACGGGCACACGCGTCAACGAGGCGCCCGTAAGCACGCCGCGCATGCTCGTCGAGGGAGACCGCATCACCATTGGCGACACCACGTTCACGTTTACGCGCCGTCCTCTGCCCCCGGGCATCAGCCTCGTCCAGTTCGAGGATCACGCCGACGACTCGTTCAGCCGCCGGAACACCGTGCTCCTGGACCGCGTGGTGACCAACGAGTCGCGCAAGTACACGAAAGGCGTAAAGCGCCCGCGCAATCCCCTCGTCCCGTGGCTGATCGGCCTGTGTGCCGTCGTCGTGCTCCTCGTCGCGATCATGGCGCTCAAGCGCTAGGAAAGAGCGGCTAAGCTACGCGGCATCAATAGGTTATAATTCAGACCAAAATTGCCACATTATCTTGACAATCCCGAGTACTTCACTTAGGATTGCAAGACCGAGTGTGGAGTGACGTCGTGCTGCACCACGATCTACAACTCGCTGCCGGCGGCCCCAAGGGGACGCGGGCAGCGATTCTCATCGAGCTCAAACGAGCGCCCGCCGCGGCACCCCGCCTGACGGCGGCCGATCTGGCGCAGCGGCTGGACGTGTCGCTCAACGCCGTGCGGCATCATCTCAAAGAGCTCGAGTCGGAGCAGCTCGTCGAGTACGACCGCGAGCGGCGGGGTGTGGGCGCGCCGGCATTCGCCTACCGCCTAACGGAGCGGGGCGAGGCGCTGTTCCCCCGGCGCTATCAGGGCACGCTGCTGCAATTGCTCGATCAGGTCGCCCAGCGCGACGGCCGCGATGCCGCGGTTTCGATGCTCGAGTCGCAGTTCGAGACGATCGCCGAGCGCTTGGAACCGGAGCTGAGTCAGGCGTCGGCGGAGCATCGCCTCGAGATCGTGAGTCGCGCCATGGCACACGAAGGCTTCATGACTGAGTGGCATCAAACGCCCGACTCGACCGATGTCGTGTCGCACAACTGTGCCCTGCTGGCCGTGGCCGAGCGATTTCCGGAGATCTGCGACGCCGAGCGTCGGTTTCTGTCGCGCACACTCGATGCATCGGTGGACCGCGTGTCGCACATCCTGAACGGCTGCGGCGCCTGCGAATACAGCGTGCGATTCCGGGAACCCGGCGCCGTTCGGACCAAGGAGACGTGATGAGCAGCTCGATCGAGAACCTGGTCAATCGGGAATACAAGTTCGGCTTCGTCACCGACATCGACGCGGACACGATCGCGGCGGGCCTCGGCGAGGACACCGTGCGAGCGATTTCCGCCAAGAAGCTGGAGCCGGAGTGGCTGCTGGAGTGGCGGCTCAAGGCGTATCGCCGCTGGACCACGATGCGCGAGCCGCATTGGGGCAACGTCCGCTACGAGCCGATCAGCTATCAGGACCAGGTGTACTATTCGGCGCCCAAGACGCGCAAGCCGTTAGGCAGCCTGGACGAAGTCGACCCCAGGCTCCGCGAGACCTACGACAAGCTCGGCATCCCGCTCAAGGAGCAGCAGATCCTGGCCGGAGTGGCGGTGGACGCGGTGTTCGACAGCGTCTCCGTGGGCACCACGTACCGCGACCAGCTGGCCAAGTTAGGCATCATCTTCTGTTCGCTGGGCGAAGCCGTGCGCGAGCATTCGGATCTCGTGCGCAAGTACCTCGGCTCCGTCGTGCCGTACAGCGACAACTTCTACGCGTCGCTCAACTCGGCGGTGTTCTCCGACGGCTCGTTCGTCTACGTGCCACCCGGTGTGCGCTGCCCCATGGAGTTGTCCACGTATTTCCGGATCAACGCCGAGAACACGGGACAGTTCGAGCGCACGCTGATCATCGCGGACAAGGGCGCGTACGTGAGCTATCTGGAAGGCTGCACGGCGCCCAAGCGGTCGACACATCAGCTGCACGCGGCCGTCGTCGAGCTCGTCGCGCACGAAAACGCCACCGTCAAGTACTCCACCGTGCAGAACTGGTACGCCGGCGACGAGGAAGGACGCGGCGGGATCTTCAACTTCGTCACCAAGCGCGGCAAATGCGCCGGCGCCAATTCGAAGATCTCCTGGACACAGGTCGAAACCGGATCGGCGATCACCTGGAAGTATCCGAGTGTCATTCTGCAGGGCGACAACTCGGTGGGCGAGTTCTACTCGGTGGCCGTGGTCAATCACCACCAACAGGCGGACACCGGCACCAAGATGCTGCACCTGGGACGCAACACACGCTCGACGATCGTGTCCAAGGGCATTTCGGCGGGCCAGGGCAACAACAGCTATCGCGGCCGCGTATACGTCGGCCCCAAGGCAGCCGGCGCGCGCAATTACACGCAGTGCGACTCGATGCTCATCGGCAACCGCTGCGGCGCGCACACGTTTCCGTACATCGAAGTCGGTAACGACACGGCGCAGGTGGAGCACGAGGCATCCACGTCGAAGATCGGCGAGGACCAGATCTTCTATCTGCAGCAGCGCGGCATCTCCAAGGAGAACGCGGTATCGATGATCGTCGCCGGGTTCTGCAAGGACGTGTTCAAGGAGCTGCCGATGGAGTTTGCGCTCGAGGCGCAGCAGCTCCTGGGCATCACGCTGGAAGGCAGCGTCGGTTAGGCGCCGCGGTTCGCGGCCACATCACTCGGGGAACGGACATCGTGCTCGATATTCGAAATTTGCAGGCCAGGGTCGGCGGAGGCGCGGACATCCTCAAGGGCATCACGCTGCACGTGAACGCGGGCGAAGTGCACGCGGTCATGGGCCCGAACGGCTCGGGCAAGAGCACGCTCGCGCAGGTGCTCGCCGGCAATCCGGTGTACGAGGTTACCGGCGGCAGCGCGACGCTCGATGGAAACGATCTGCTCGCGATGCAGCCCGAAGAGCGTGCTCACGCCGGGCTCTTCATGGCGTTCCAGTATCCGGTCGAGATTCCCGGCGTGTCCAACGCGTACTTCCTGCGCTCGGCGTACAACGAAATTCGTAAGGCGCACGGCCAGGAGGAGGTCGACCCGCTCGAGTTCCTCGACATCATGGAGAAGAATCTCGCGTTGGTGGACATGGAGCCATCCATGCTCAACCGCAGCGTGAACGCCGGGTTTTCGGGCGGCGAGAAAAAGCGCAACGAGATTCTCCAGATGGCCGTGCTGCGGCCGCGTCTCGCGATCCTCGACGAGACCGATTCGGGCCTCGACATCGACGCCTTACGGATTGTTGCCGAGGGCGTGAACAAGCTGCGTCGCCCGGACAACGCGACCATCGTGGTGACGCACTACCAGCGGCTGCTCAACCACATCGTGCCGGACTTCGTGCACGTGTTGTCCGCGGGACGCATCGTGAAGTCCGGCGGCAAGGAGCTGGCGCTCGAGCTCGAGGACAAGGGCTACGATTGGATCGAAACGCCGGCGGAGGCAGTGGCGTGACCGCTCCGGTGTTGCTGCGCGAGTTCGAGGACTTCGCAGCGAACGGCGGCGGGAGCGGACCGTCGTGGCTGCTGCCGCTTAGGCGCGCAGCGATCGATCGCTTTGCGGCGCTCGGCTTCCCGACGCCGAAGAACGAAGATTGGCACTTCACGAGCGTCGCGCCCATCGCCGACGGCACGTTCCGGGCGCTGCCGGGAGGTCCGGCGCGCTCCGTTAGGCTCGCAGCGGCCGACGTCGAGCCGTTCACCTTCGCGCGGCCGGATTGGATCCGGCTGGTGTTCGTGAACGGGCGATACGACGCGGCATTGTCGAGCGGTGCGGCTCGTCCCGCGGGCGTCACGGTCACCGACCTCGCGCGGGCCTGGCGAGAGCAGCCGGAAGTGCTCGAGCGGCACGTCGGCAAGGTGGCGGACTACCAGCGGACGGCGTTCACGGCGCTCAACACGGCGTTCATGCGCGATGGCGCGCTGATCCAGCTCGCGCCCAACGTAGAGCTCGAGACGCCCATCCATTTGGTCTTCGTGTCGACGCCGGAAGCGGCCGGCTCGGCATCGCACGTCAGGACGCTCATCGTCGCCGGGCATCATGCCAGGGCCACGGTGATCGAGAGCTATGTGTCGTTGGGCGGCGCCAACGGGTATTTCACGAACGCGGTCACCGAAGCAGTCCTCGGCGAGGGTGCAACGCTGGCGCACTTGAAGCTGCAAACCGAGAGCGAGCGCGCGTTCCACGTGGGTACGCTGCAGGCGCACCAGGGGCGCGACAGCCACCTCGTGTCGTTCTCGTATGCCGCGGGCGGCGAGCTCGCGCGCACCAACGTTTATACGCTGCTCGCCGGCGAAGGCAGCGGCGCGACGCTGCACGGCCTCTACCTGTTGGACGGCGCACAGCACGTCGATCAGCAGACGCGCATCGAGCACGCGAGCCCGAACACGTTCAGCCGGGAAGTCTACAAGGGTATCCTGGATGGCTCGTCGCACGGGGTGTTCAACGGCCAGGTGTTCGTTAGGCCGGAGGCGCAGAAAACCGACGGCAAGCAGGAGAACAACAACCTGCTTCTCTCGGCGCAGGCGCGCATCGATACCAAGCCGCAGCTCGAGATTTTCGCCGACGACGTCAAGTGCACGCACGGCGCCACCGTTGGGCGGCTGGATGAAATGGCGCTCTTCTACATGAAGAGCCGCGGCATCGGCGCCGAGCAGGCGCGGAAGCTGCTCACCTATGCGTTCGCGGCGGGCGTGATCGAGGCGGTCGGCGTGGCGGAAGTCCGCGCCGAGCTCGAGGCGCTCACGCTGCGCCGTTTCGCGGGAGCGGGGGCGGTCGCGGCATCGTGAGCTCCGCCGCGCGACCGGCGCTCGAGCGCGTCGCCGACGTGGACGAGCTGCCGCCTGGAACGCTCAAGGGCGTGACGCTCTCGACCGGCGAACGGGTGTGCCTCGTGAACACGGACGGCGAGATTCATGCGTTAGGCAATGTGTGCACCCATCAGGAGTTTGCGATGTCCGACGGCGCGCTGCTTCCGGGCGGCATCATCGAGTGCGCGTGGCACGGCGCGCGGTACGACTGCCGCACGGGCGCCGTGAAGCGCTTTCCGGCGATCGACGCGTTGCCGGTGTACCAAGTGCGCATCGAGCAGGATGCGATCTGGGTTGGAGCCCGCATTCGGTGATGCGCGCCCTGCCCCGATCCGAATTTCCGCTGCTCGCGGCGTCGCCACGGCTCGTCTATCTGGATTCGGCCGCCACGACGCAGAAGCCGCGCGTCGTACTGGATGCGATCCGGGCGTTCTATGAGAACGACAACGCGAATCCGCATCGGGGCGCGTACGAGCTCTCGGTGCGCGCCACGCAGCGGTATCACGATGCGCGCGCCCGCGTCGCCGCGTTCCTCGGCGTGCGCGACAGCGATTGCGTGATCTTCACGCGCGGCACCACGGAATCGCTCAACCTCGTGGCATCGTCATGGGGTCGCGCGAACGTCGGCGCCGGCGACGAGATCGTCGTGACGGCCGCCGAACACCACGCGAACTTCGTCCCGTGGCAGCAGCTGGCGCTCGAGAAGAAGGCACGGCTGCGCATCTGCGAGCTCGAGCCCGATGGCTCGATCGACCTCGATCGCCTGCGCGCGCTGCTCGGATCGCGCACCAGCGTCGTTGCGTTCCCGTACGTCTCCAACGTGTTGGGCACGATCGCGCCGGTCCGCGAGATCGTGGATCTGGCGCATGGCGTCGGAGCGATCGCGGTGTGTGACGGTGCGCAGGCGGCGCCGCACCTTTCGGTATGCGTCGACGACCTGGGCGTGGACTTCTTCGCCGCGAGCGGACACAAGATGCTCGGGCCGATGGGCATCGGCGTGCTCGTTGGGCGCCGCGATCTGCTCGACGCGATGCCGCCGTACATGACGGGCGGCGACATGATCGAATTCGTGGAAGACGACCGCAGCACGTGGAACCGACTGCCGCACAAGTTCGAGGCGGGCACGCCTAACGCAGCCGGCGCGGTGGGACTCGCCGCGGCAGCCGACCTGCTGCAGCGCATCGGCATGGACGCCGTGCGGGCCCACGAGCGCGGCCTCGTCGGCTCGGCGTACCGGCGGCTGGCTGCGATCGAGGGTGTGCGCATCTACGGCCCGGCGCCGGAGCATCGCAGCGGTGTGCTCAGCTTCAACGTAGGAGATGTGCACCCCCACGATCTGGCGACCATCTTGGATTCGTATCACGTCTGCATTCGTGCCGGCCACCATTGCGCGCAGCCGCTCATGCGGCGGCTCGGTGTCAGCGCCACCGCACGCGCCTCGTTTTACCTGTACAACGACGATGCCGACGTCGACGCACTGGTGAACGGCGTCATGGCGGCCCGGGAGATGTTCAGTCGTGTCGGTGCCTGACGACCAGGGCCGCGGGCCCAACGCACAGGACGCGCGCCGCGCGAACATCTCCGCCCTGTACCAGGAGCTGATCCTCGATCACTATCGGCGTCCGCGCAACCGCGGAAAGCTCGAGCACCCCGACGTCTCGCTGCGCAAGAAGAACCCGCTCTGCGGCGACGTGATCGATCTGCAGCTGCAATTCGACGGGGACACGCTGCGTGACGTGCGCTTCACGGGCGAGGGATGCGCGATCTCACAAGCATCAGCGTCGATGCTCACGCAGCGGCTCAAGGGCAAGACCAGAGCCGAAGCCGCCGAGATCCTGGATCGATTCACGCGCATGGTGCACGGCGAGGAAGGCGCGGCGGACGAATCCCTCGGCGATTTGCGGGCGCTGTCGGGCGTGGCGCGGCTGCCGGTGCGCCACCCGTGTGCGCTCCTGGCGTGGGACACGCTCGCCGAGGCGCTGGCCTCGCGGCCCTGAGCGCCATGCTGCTCGAGCTGCTGCTCGCCGCATCGACGCTGCTGCCATCGCACGGCACGGTCAGAACCGATTCGCTGTGGTCGTCCGCGTTAGGCGTCAGCAAGCACTATCTCGTGTACCTGCCGCCGTCGTACGCCGCTGATACGAGCCGGCGCTATCCGGTCGCGTACTATCTGCACGGCTATTCGGGCGACGAGACCAACTGGGTCAAGTTAGGCCATCTCGACGCCACGATGGACTCGCTGATCGCCGCCGGCGGTCCGGAGTTCATCGTCGTCATGCCCGACGGCGATGACAGCTGGTACACGACCTGGAACTCCATGGGCGACTACGGCGCCTGCAAGCGCGATACGACGCGCAAGGAGCCGGCCTCGACGTTTTGTGTGCCGTGGCCGCATTACGATGACTACGTGGCGCGCGACCTCGTGCACCACGTCGACTCGGCGTACCGCACCATGCCCGATCGCCAGCACCGCGCCATCGCCGGCTTGAGCATGGGCGGATTCGGCGCCGTGGACCTGGCTCTCGAGTACCCCGAGGTGTGGAGCGCCGCCGCGAGCCACTCCGGCACCCTGCAGTTGATGTACGCCGGCCCGCACCCGTACGCCGGGCACGACGTCTACGCGTCGAACCTGGAACAGCTGCGGCAGTCCATGGGCGACCTCTGGCCATCGCTCGAGCAGGCGTTAGGCAAAGACACCGCTGCCTGGCGCTCGCGCGATCCCCTCACGCGCGTGGAGCGGCTGCGCGACGCCCACCCGGAGCTGATGCCGGCATTGTACTTCGATGTCGGGACCGAGGACCGGTGGATCGATGAGAATCGTGCCTTCGACGCCGGACTGACAGCCTTGCACGTGCCCCACGAGTACCACGAGTACCCCGGCGCGCACACGTGGACTTACTGGAGCGAGCACGTGGCGCAAAGTCTGGCGTGGATCGGCAGAGAGTTCGAACACCCCGCGCGCGACAACTGAGGACGCCCGTCCCGCGGAAGCACCGCATGTCGCCGCGGCCCTTGACGGCCGTCCCCGTTGGGCGAGATACTCTCAGCCTCCCGTTCCGCTCCCAGGCCAACCCGTGGAGGTCGAGATGCGTGGCGTCAGGATGATCGCTTCCCTTGCACTTTTTTCCGCCCTTCTCGCACCGCGCCTCGCCGCGCAGGCGTCATCGGTCGACCCCTGCTCGCTTCTCACCGTTGCCGAAGTGAACGCGGTGGTCGGCATGAAGTCGCTGCCGGGACGACCGTACCTGGGAAGCAAGATCATTTGCTTGTTTTCGCCGGACACGTCCGCGTTCAGCGATCAACCTGTCGTGAATCTCATGGTTCAGCAGGTTTACATGTTTCAGGGACAAAAAAACATGGGCCCGCATCCGGTGAGCGGTCTCGGCGATGAGGCGTATTGGACCGGAGGCGGCAACTACGCGAAGCTCGAAGTCCGGAAGGGCAATCGCGCGTTCAGTGTGACGGTGTCGATGGGTAAGACCGCCAAAACCGCGCAGCAGCTCGAGCAGATGGAAGAAGCGCTGGCCAAGAAAGTACTCGCGCGGTTGTGACGTCCTGATTGCGCGGCGCCCGCGGCGTGCTGCCGGCCGCGGGGGATCCGATCGCCTGAGCCGGCGCACGCGTTAGGCGACCGCCTCTCCCTTCTCGCGAAACTCCTCGTACGCCACGCGCAACCGCTCGACGCACTGCAAGGCGAGCTCCGATGACGAATACCCCGGAACGCTCGCGTCTTTCGGCTGCCAGACCCAGCTCGCTTGATCCCTGCCGGCCGCCACGAACACCTCCTCCCAGAGCGCGGTCGCGGCCACCAGCGTGCGCGGCGACGTCATGCGCTCGGGCAGGTGCTCTCCGCGCGGCGCCACGGAACCGTGCCAGACGATGACGAGCAGATCACCATCGGCCACCGAGTCTATGGTGCTGCGCAACCACGTAATGGTGAGCGCGACGGGCCCCAACTGGACGATGCAACGCCCAGGCGAGAGACGTTCCTTCGATTTCTGCTCAACTCCGGCGCCGGAGAGCGCCGCCACGCCGCGCACGACGTTCTCGGCAAGCATCTCGAGCTCGTGCTTACAGATCGCAAGCGCACGGTGCGAGGCGAGGAATGACGGACGATCGGCCCACAGCGGGCTTTCGGCCAGCGGACGCGAATTCAAGCTGTCGATCATCGAACCTCCTTACGTGGATCGAGCGCCGGCTGGTCTGACTCGCGTCTGCCAACCGGCGCCCGACTAACCGGAGCGCGCACCGCGAGCGATGCGCGTCCGGTGAACGTGAGATCGTCGCGTACTTTAGCGGGCCACTCGTGTCACGTTCTCGGCCGCCGGGCCCTTCTGGCCCTGCACGATGTCGAACTCCACCGTCTCCCCCTCGGAGAGCGACTTGAAGCCTTCACCTTGAATGGCCGAGTGGTGGACGAAGCAATCTTTCTGTCCGTCGGCGGGCGTGACGAAGCCAAAGCCCTTTGCATCGTTGAACCACTTTACTACGCCGGTCGTGCGCATGATGTGCTCCTCGAAATTGATCTGTGCTGTGGTCGGAGCGCGGTCTTTCGACCAGGTGCTGCACGAACCGACAACAACGTGCTCGTGACAACCCTCACGAAGGGGCGCCGTCAACTGACGGCAACGCCTGGAACCAAATTTCTTCGGGAATTTCCGGGAAGCGCGGCGGTGCTGGATCCCCCGACACAGGGTCAAGGATAAAACCGCCGACGTTCTCTTCTCCTGAGCAGTGGATGGGATGCCGTTCCCTCATGTCTTGTATCTACGCTCATGAAGACGCGGACACAGCACGAACACAGCGGACACAACACGAGCAAAACCAAGGCGTTGATTTTTTTTCGGTGCTTTGTCCGTTGTGTCCTGCTTTGTCCGCGTCTTCATGAGCGTAGCACTCTGCCCGTCCGGCCTGCCTCACGATCCATCTTCTATCGTTCGTTCGATTCTCTTTCCGGCCACGTTTCCCGGAACTTCCCGAAGAACCCGACAAAAAAAAGGCCCGCAATCTGGCGGGCCCCAAATCCAAATGCCTGAGGGCCGTGCGCTGGGCACCGGCCGTACTAATCAAGCTAACACCGTGCGCTCGAAATTACAACGGTCTCTTGAACTTGGTGATCCTATCTCCAGGAGGGCGCCGGCACCCGGCCGTGCTGGCGCGCGCGTCTCGCTCGTTAGGCGCGGCGGCGCCGTGGTCGATGCGGGCATGGGCGTCACCAGATGAGCGGCACCAATCGCTTCGTGCGCGCCCGATAGGCCGGATATGTCCCGGGAAACAACTCCATCATATAGCGCTCTTCCGTGCCGACGCGGAACAGGAACATTGTCGTCACGATGACGAAGAGAACTATCCCGAAGACCGAGCCGGTGAGCCCGGTGCTCAGGGTAGCGAGGATGATGCCCGAGTAGATGGGGTGGCGAACGAACGCGTACGGACCAGTGGTGACGAGCTCGTGTCCTTCCTTCATGGCCGGGCTCGCGCTCCAATTGCGGCCGAGATACAACCGCGCCCAAATCGCCACGGCGATGCCGAGCGCCGTGAGCCCCGCGCCGATCCACGCCAGCAGTAACGAAGGCGAGAAGAACACCAGGCTGTTCGCCAGGTGATGCGTGGCCGACTCGTGGTGACGGAGCGATCGGACGATCACCACGACGAGGATCGCGATGACGAGCATGCGCACCCGGTAGGCCTTGGCGAATCGTCCGCCTCGCACGTCGCGTTTGACGAAAAACGACAGGCCTAACCAGACGAGGATGAACGCCGCCCAGCTTGCGATGATGACGACTAACGTGCTCATGCGAGCCGCGCCGGCTTGGCCGCCGCGGAACCCACGTCGTCGCCACGAGCGCGGGCGCTCATGATGCGTCCAACCGCCGGACGCAATCGTGGAGGTCGCTGTTCAATTGGCGATGATGGGTCACGAGAAGCGCGTGGGGCGCTCCTTCATAGACGCGTAGCTCGCTTCCGGCAATCATCTTTGCAACGCGCATTCCTGTCAGCGCGAGCGGCGCGGACCGATCCGCATCGCCGTGAATCACGAGCGTCGGCACGGAAATGCCCGCCGTGTCCTGGCGCAGATCCGTCTCGGTGATCGTGTGGTTCATGGCGATGAGGGCCGGCAGTGATGCAGCCTCGCCCATGCGTGCGATCCAGGCGACCGTCTCGTCGGAGGTCCTGGGCGTCACGATCAATCGCGCATTGTCCGACAGGAATTTCGGCATGTCGGTGGTCCAGGTGTCGCGCCGTTTGGCGAACACATCAGCGTCGATTCCGTCGGGATTGTCATCGGTTTTGAGAATGAACGGCAGCGCCGAGGAAATCAGCACGAGCGCCGCAACGCGGTCCTGGCCGTGCCGCCGCAGGTAGCGCGCAATCTCGGCCGCGCCCATCGAATGCCCAACGAGGATCGCCTGGTGCACGTCGAGCGCGTCCAGGACCGCGGCGAGGTCGTCGGCAAGCGCATCGTAATCGTAGCCGCGTCCCGGGTCAGTGCTCCGCCCATGGCTTCGCTTGTCGTACACGACACACCGTGCGACGTCGCTGAGCGACGACGTTTGATACTGCCAGATGTCGGAGTGGGTGGCCCAACCGTGGATGAACACGATGGGTCGCCCTGCACCCCGCGCGCTGGCGTAGAGCTCTTCGCCGTCCCGCACGGCGATTCGGTGCGGATGTATCATGTGCCGTTGTCGTCTTCGGTGCGGATGAGAGGACGCTGACCCGTCGGCGAATGACAGTGCGGCCGGCGAGCGAGCCACATGTGCAGGATAGCACACGCCTCAGCACAAATGCACGGCCATCGCCTTGAACGACGCGTAGATCCGGCCCCCGCGCGCCAACCCGAGCTCTTGCGCCGAGCGTGTGGTGAGCGCCGCGACGAGCACCGCACCGCCGACGTCGACCGACACCCGCGTGAGCGCGCCCAACGTCGCGATCTCATCGATCGTACCGGCAAACTGGTTCCGCGCCGAGGTCGGGCTCGGCTCCCGAGACAACACGATTTCCTCCGCCCGAATCACGGCGTGGGTTGCGCCATCAGCGGCATCGCCGACCGCATAGATGGTGAGGGGGCCGGCGCGGAATTCCAGCGACCGGTGTCCGTCCGGCGATGGGCGCTGGTTTCGCAGCTCGGCGGCCTCCGGATCGCCGTTGCCTAACGCGCGAACCGTTCCCGCGAACACGTTCTCGGCGCCGAGGAACTCGGCGACATACGGAGACGCGGGCCGCCGAAACACGTCATCGGGCGGCCCGGCCTGCAGCACCCGGCCGTGGTCGAGCAAGACCGCCACGTCACCCAGCAACCCCGCCTCGGTGAAATCGTGCGTCACCTGGAGCACCGTGATGCCCAGCTCGCGGTGCAGCGCGCGCACGGTCCGCCGCGCGATCGTGCGCGATCGCGGATCCAGAGCGCTGAACGGCTCGTCGAGCAACAGCACCGATGGCCTAACGGCTAACGCGCGAGCGAGCGCCACCAGCTGGCGCTCGCCTCCGCTCAGCGCCGGCACGGGCCGGTCGTACAACGCCCGTGCCCCCACGCGGCCGGCGATCTCGGTCGCGAACGCGAGATCCGCGGCCCCGTAGGCCACGTTGCGCTCCACACTCAGGTGCGGAAACAGGTAGCCATGTTGGTACACGATGCCCAGCCGCCGATCCTCGGGCGGCGCGGCGGTCACGTCGCGTCCGTCGAGCGCGATGTGCCCGGCGTGCGGCGCGATCACGCCCGCGATCGTCTCGAGCAAGGTCGTCTTGCCGGAGCCGGCCGGTCCGATCACGACGCCGTACTGCCCGTGCGGTACCGTGAACGTCACGTCCTGCAACCGGAACGTCCCGACCTGCGTGCCGAGCCCGGCAACGTCGATCACCCGTCCATTCCCGCGCCGCGATCGGGACGCAGTGCGCGCAGGGCGATCAACGGGACGAGCGCCAGGATCGAGAGCACGGCGGCCACGGGCAGCGCTTCCGTTAGGCCGAAACCGGTGAACCGATCGTACGCGAGCACGCTCGCCACTTTCGGATTGTAGGTGAGAATCACGATCGCCCCGAACTCGCTCACAGCTCGCGCCCACATCACCACTAAGGCGGCGATCAATCCGCGCATCGAGAGCGGCAGCGTCACCCGCCGGAACGCCCGCCATGCGGGATCGCCCAACGTACGTGCCACGGACTCGTACCTCGTATCGACACGAGCGAATGCCTCCCGTGCGGCGCTGATATAAAGCGGCGCCGACACGAACACCATCGCGCACACGATGCCGACCGGCGAGCCGGCCACCTGGATGCCGGCGTGCAGCAGCGCCCGCCCAACGGCGCTGCCGCGCCCCAGGATCAACAAGAGCGCGATGCCGGCCACGGGATGCGGAATGAGCAGCGGCAGGTCGAGCACCGCGGCAACGACGGCTTTCCCCCGGAAGGCCCGTCGCGCCAACAGGTACGCCAGCGGCGTGCCGCCTAACGCACCGGCGGCCATGGCCACCGTCGCCGTCACCGCGGTGAGCCACAGCGCACCGCGGAGCTCGGCGTCCGTGAAGAGCTCCGCTACACCGGACGTGCCGCCACCTGCAACCAGCCGCGCGATCGGCGCAACCAGAAACAGTAGAAAAATCGATCCGCACAAGCCCGCGAGGATGCTCGCCGTGCGGTGCGCCGCGAACGAGCGCGGAGCGAATGACGTCCGCGCGACCGGTTCCATCACGGCGCCGTTACCGCCGCCCGCACCGATGCGGGCGCTCCGCGACCGATGATCACCGGCGTGTCCAACGCTTCGAGCTTGTTCGCGCGCAACAGACTCCGCCCTTCGCGCGACAACAGGAAGGACACGAACGCCCTCGCCGCCGCCGGATGCGGAGCGCGTGTCGGAATCGACAGGGCATACACGATGGGCTCGCCCTTGATCGTCAGCGTATCCTTGGGGGTCTTTCCCGCCACCTTCACCGTTGCCTGCGCATAGAGGTCGGTGTCCGCCGGCGTACCGAGGTCGATCGCGGAAGGGAGCGTGACGTACCGCAGCTTGGTCGCCCGCGCGAGCGATTCGTACGACCAGATGTAATCAAACTCGCCGGCCTGCAACACGCCCACCAAATCTGCCTCTCTGGGCCGCATGTTTTTCGCCGGTGACAGCTTCATCAATTTGTCGTACAACCCGGGCTGCTCATAGTAGCGCTCGGCGAGTTGCATCGTGAGCAGCGTCCGATAGCCGTTCGGATCGAGATCGGGGTTCGCCCGCCCGACTTGCACGCCGGGCCGCTGCAGGATCTGCGGCCAGTTCAGGCTGTCTACCTGCGACGCGAACTTCGACGTGTTCGTGAACGCCAGCACCATGCGGTTGCGCGCAAACTCGGCGTACCACGTCGTCTGACCCGGCATGAGCAGCTTCGGGAAGACGTCGTAGTCGGCAAGCACGACGACGTCGGGAATTTCGTGCAGCTCGGTGAGCTTGCGCGCGATGTCGAGACTGCCGCCGTTTTCCTGCTGAACGGCCACGTGCTGGTGCGCGGCGAATGTGTCGAGCGCGGCGCGGATGGGAATGGCGACGCTCGCCGCGGTGTAGACCACGATCGCGCCGCTGCCGGAGGCCGGCGTTCTCCTGCCGCAGGATGCGGCCACGGCGAGAACGGCCGGAAGCACGAAGCGCACGCGCATAATGACTCGCTCCTGCCGTGAACGAAAGGAAAACTCAGCTGTCGAGGATCTCGCGCTCGGCACGCTCGACCAGGTGGTGGATCGACGCATTGACGCGGCGGTAGGCGCGCGCCACCCGCAGCGCCGTTTCCGTTAGGCGCGCGCCGCCGCCGGTCGACCCGCCGGCGTGCCGCTCCACCAACGCCTGCCCAACGAGCGACTCGGCGCGGGTGATCCACGCCAGCGCGTGCCGGTAGCCGATGCCTAACGCTGAAGCGGCGGCGCGGATCGACCCCCGGGCGTGGATCTCCTCCAGCAGCTGGATGAATCGCGGCCCGATGACCTTGTCGCCGCCGTGCAGCACGATGAGCACCGCGCGCGCACGTGCCCCGCCGCGCCAGCGAACGGCGTTGCGGCACAGACGCGCGCCGGGCTCAGAAATTGGCGACGAGCTGGAAGTCGACTTCATTGACGGCACGCGCTGGACGGTGAGACTTCACGATCCAATCCGTGAGAAACCGGAGATTCTCCCTGGGCGTGATCAGGTTCACGCCGAAGGTCGACCACCCATCCCGCGTGTCCGTGTTCGTGTCGTCCAACTGTCTCGTGTCGTTGAACCATTCGCGCTTGAACACAGGTTGCAGCCACGGCAGAAACGTGTAGGCGGCCAACACATACCCTCCGCCGGCGTCCTGATGGTCGCCGCCGAGCGGCCGCGATCGATGAATGCCTTCGCCTTCGATGAGCAGGTCGCGCCACATGATGCGCCCGTCGTAGCCCCTCAAGTGGTCCGTCCCCTCGTTGCCCAGCTTCGCGGCAAGCGCCAGCCACGTGAACGGAGTCACGGTCACGCGCCCGATGAGCAGCTCGCGGCCGTCGGGATTCGACAGCGCGTTGGCCCCTTCTCCGTTGGTCACCGATGCATCCGCCGTGACGAAATGGGACCATTGCACCTGGCCCATCGCGCCGATGTCACGCTTCGGCGTCAACTGATCGATTGCTGTCGCGCGGTTCGCCGTGCGCAGGTAGGCGAACGACGTCAAATACTCGAGGCTGAACGGCTGCTTGAATTGCCCAACGATCAGCGCCGGGTGGAATTGCCCCCACCGCACCGAATCCGCCACCGCCTGTGCGAACTCGACGTACGCATCGGTGAGCTCGAAGCCGTGCACCGTGTTGCTGGAGGAAACCGTTTCGGTTTGGTTGCCCGAAAAATCGACCTGCACGCGGACGGCCAGGTACGGGAGCGGCGCAATCATCGCCGTGAGCCGCGCGCGGTTGACCGCGAAGCTCGTGGAATCGCCATGCTTCGTGTCCCGCACCGACACGTAGCCGCCGAGCTTGATGCTGGGGGACAGGTTGCCTAACGGGATCACGGGCGTTGCCACGAGCGGATATTGTGCCGCGGCGGCGGCGGGAAGGACGGCGCAGACGGACGCGGCGACGATCGCGGCGTGCCGC
Source organism: Gemmatimonadaceae bacterium (assembly GCA_036273715.1). Taxonomy (NCBI): domain Bacteria; kingdom Pseudomonadati; phylum Gemmatimonadota; class Gemmatimonadia; order Gemmatimonadales; family Gemmatimonadaceae; species Gemmatimonadaceae bacterium. The sequence goes on along the minus strand of DASUHB010000064.1, from coordinate 135,806 downwards.
GCACGAGAGGATCGCATGGCGGTGGCGGGAGCTGGCGTTGTTACCAAACGGTAACAACCAACCTGCAGCGCGCCGGCCGCCCCGGCAAGGGCGGCCCTGTTCAGACTGGAACCCCGCGGCCCCGCGGCCGTATTGTTGTGGGACCTTCCCCCGCCCATGGACGCGCCATGACCGTCGCTGTCGACATCGATCACGTCTCCAAACGCTTCGCCAACCACGTCGCCGTCCGCGACCTCTCACTCCAGATTCCCGCCGGCATGGTCTACGGTCTCCTCGGCCCCAACGGGGCCGGCAAGACCACCACCATCCGCATGGTGCTCGATGTCATCGAGCCGGACACCGGCTCGATCCGGATTCTGGGTTCGCCTAACGGGCAGCCCGGAGTCGTCGACCGCGTCGGCTACCTGCCGGAGGAACGCGGCCTCTATCGCCGCATGACGGTGCGGCGCGTTCTGCTGTTCCTGGCGCAGCTCAAGGGCGTGCCGGCCGCCGACGCCGCGAAACGCATCGACGCGTGGCTCGAGCGCCTGCAGCTGATCACGCCCGAGCGCGACTGGGGCGACGCACGCGTCGAAGAGTTGTCGCGCGGCATGCAGCAGAAGGTGCAGTTCATCGGCGCCCTGGTGCACGACCCGGTGGTGATGATCCTCGACGAACCGTTCAGCGCGCTCGATCCGATCAACGCACAGGCGCTCAAGGACATCATCATCGAGCTCAAGCACGCCGGCAAGACCGTGATCTTCAGCACCCACCTCATGGAAAGCGCCGAGCGACTCTGCGACGCGGTGTGCATCATCGCCAACGGCAGAAAGCTCGTGGACGGCACGCTGGCCGACGTTCGACGAGCGCACGGCGTGCGGCAGGTGGCGCTCGCGCTGGAGGGCGGCTCGCACAACGGCGTCTCGCGCGTGCTCGCGGATCGCACGCTCGTCGCGCGCGTGGACGACTCGAACCAGATGATGGAGTTGGATCTGGCGCCGGAGGCGGACCCGCAGCAGCTGCTGCGCGCGCTGCTCGAGGCCGGAGCGATCGTCCAGCGATTCGAGCTCGTCCAGCCTTCGCTGCACCGCGTGTTCGTGGACCGCGTCTCCGCGCTCTCGTCTAACGGAGAGTCCATGGGAGGGGCCGATGCGTAAGCTCTGGATCGTCGCGCAGCGCGAATTCATGGAGCGCGTCCGATCGCGCTGGTTCATCGTGAGCACGATTCTCGTGCCTGGCCTTCTCGGGCTCTCGATTTTCATTCCGATCTTCTTCACCTCGCGCGCCGCGCCGTCGCCGGACATGGCGCGCGTCACGATCATCGACGCCTCGGGCAGCGGGTTCGGCGCCGGTCTGGCGGCGCGCCTCGACGGCGGCGTCACCGGCGACACCGCCGCCGAGTACGTCGACGTGGTTCCGGGGGCAATCGCAGCAGCGGAATCCACAGCCACCCGTGACGTGATCGCCGGGCGGCGCAAAGGCTACCTGGTGGTGGGTCCGCTCTTGTGGCCGAAGCCCGACGTGCGCTATGCGGGGTCGAACGCGACATCGACGATCGACATGTCGCGCCTTCAGCGCCTGGTCCACGACGAGTTGATCGCGACCCGGCTTCGTTCCGCGGGAATGGACCCGCACCAGGTCGATGCACTCACGGCCCTGGACCTCCAGATGTCCACCGAACGCCTAACGGCGCGCGGCCGCGGCGGATCCGGCGAGATCGGGAGCGTCGTCGCGTTCATCGTGGCGTTTCTGCTCTACATCACGATCTTTTTCTACGGCCAGATCGTCATGCGCGGCGTGATGGAAGAAAAGCAGACCCGCGTCGCCGAGACCGTGGTGTCGAGCGTCAGGCCGGATACGCTGCTGTTTGGAAAAATTCTGGGTGTGGGCGGCGTGGCCGGCGCGCAGCTGCTCATCTCCGGCCTGGCGACGATGTTTCTCATCCAGCAGCGCGCACCGATATTGGCGCGGCTGCACATCGAGGCGGGCAGCTTTTCGCTGCCGCACGTGGCGCCCGGGATGGCAGCGCTGCTGGTCGTGTATTTCATCCTCGGCTACATCGTCTACTCGTCCTTGTTCGCGGCGATCGGCTCGATGACGAGCAGCGAGCAGGACGCGCAGCAGGTGCAGATGCCGGTCACGCTGCTGCTGGTGATCACGGCGCTGTTCATTCAGCCGGTGAGCTTCACGCCCGAGAGCGCGCTTTCGGAAGCGTTGTCGTTCATTCCGTTTTCATCGCCGATCATCATGCCGCTGCGCTTGAGCCTCGTGCCGATTCCGGCATGGAAGGTGGCGCTTTCGCTGGCAACGCTCGCGGGGGGATGTTGGCTGGCGGTGTGGATTGCAGCGCGGATCTATCGCACGGGCTTGCTCATGTACGGCAAGCGTCCGTCGCCCCGCGAGCTGCTTCGCTGGGTTCGCGCGAGCCGCTAGCGTGGCTGTTCAGCTGTACCCTAGGGGTGCGGCGCCATCGGTGAGTTTTTGCCTACAAAGTAGGCAAAAACTCACCGATGCTTGGCGCGACGCCCTGTCACGATGCCGGTTCCAGCACGCGGTCTTTCGGACCGGGCATCTTGCGATAGACGTACGCGCCGTCGGGCGCGTCGGGGCGATCGAGCAACGCGTCGATCATCGGGCGGTTCGGTGAGAGCGTGCACACGGGGTCGGTGTTGCGCGCGTCGCCCGTGAGGGCGAACGCCTGGCAGCGGCATCCACCGAAATCGACGTGTTTGCGGGCGCAGCTCCGGCACGGCTCGCGCATCCACTCGTCGCCACGAAAGGCCTGGAACGCGCTCGAGTTCTCCCAGATCCATTCGAGGCTGCGATGGCGAACGTTGTCGAACGTGAGCGATGTGATCTGCGACGCGGCGTGACACGGCAGCACGTTGCCGTTCGGCGCGACCATGATGTACAGCGAACCCCACCCGCCGTAACACGGTTTCGGGAATTCACTGTAATAATCCGGCAGCACGTAGATGATCTGCATCCGCCCCTTGTACTCGGCGGTCTTTCGGTCGGCGATTTCGGCGCTGCGCTCAACCTGCGCGCGCGTGGGCATGAGCGCGTCACGATTGGCCACGGCCCACCCGTAGTACTGCGTGTTGGCCAGCTCGACGCGGTCGGCGCCTAACGCAGCGGCCATGTCGATGATCTGCTCCAGCCGGTCGAGATTCGCGCGGTGCAGCACCACGTTCACCGAGAACGCGACGTCGCGTGCTTTGACCCACGCCGCGGCCCGGTGCTTGGCCTCCCAACTGCGCGTTCCGGCAATGCGCTCGGCGCTGTCCCGTTCCGAGTCCTGAAAGGAGATCTGCACGTGTTCGAGGCCGGCGTCCACCAGCCGATCCAGGCGCTCGTGCGTCATGCCTAACGCAGAGGTCACGAGCGTGCTGTACAAGCCTTCGCCGTGCGCGTGGGTGACGATCTCCTCGAGGTCGCGGCGCAAAAGCGGCTCGCCGCCGGAAAGACCGAGCTGCAGCACGCCCAGCTGCCGCGCTTCGCTGATCACCCGCTTCCAGTCCTCGGTCCCGAGCTCAGCCTTGGACAGCACGAGATCGAGCGGATTGGAGCAGTACGGGCAATGCAACGGACAGCGGTGCGTCAGTTCCGCGAGCAGCGTGGTCGGCCGGCGTTCTGTCTGCATGATATCGGATACAAGGAAAAAGGGCCCGCCGCGGCGAGCCCCTTGCCTCCCATCAACCCAGCGATTTTAACGCCGAGCGACGTAGGCGGTCACTTCCATCGTCACTTCCACCACTTCGAATTCAGGCTTCGTCCAGGACATTGTATCTCTCCAGCGTTGTTGTCATGACGTAGTACCCTTCTAGCACGCGATGTGCCGCGCCCGTGAATTCGCCAACACGTTCATTGGCAGCAATTTACGCTGTAGAGCTCGCTGAGATCGCGGTCCGCTCGAGTGAACCGAGCGCGTGATTTCACCCAAAGTTGGGTGATTTCACCCAGTGCGCCGGTCGAACTCCTGCTCCCTAGAGGCCGAACTTCTTGAGTCGATAGCGCAGCGTATCACGGCTGATACCGAGTCGCTGGGCGGCCTTTGTTTGATTGCCGGCGGCTTCTCGCAGCGCCTGCTCGATGAGCGATCGCTCCAACTGCGACAGCTCGACTCCATTTGCCGGCAAAGGGCTCGATGCGTCGACCGAGCTCATCAGCGAAAGATGCTTGGCCTCGAGCGTGTCGCCCTGGCTCCAGAGTACCGCGCGCTCGATCACATGGCTCAGCTCGCGAACGTTGCCCGGCCACGGGTACGCCAGCATTGCCGCTCGCGCATCGCGATCGATGCCGCGCACGTCCTTCCCGTACTTGGCCGTGAACCGCGAGAGGAACCGATCGGCCAGGAGGTTGACGTCTTGTCCCCGGTCACGCAGCGGCGGCAGGTGCAGCACGATGACCGCGAGGCGAAAGAACAGATCCTTGCGGAACGCGCCGGTTTGCGCGTCGCGCTCGAGGTCGCGATTCGTCGCGGCGATGATGTGGACGTTTACTTTGCGGTCGCGCAGGCCGCCCACCCGCCTAACGACTCCCTCTTCCACGGCGCGCAGCAGCTTGCCCTGCAGCGACACCTCGACGTCGCCCACCTCGTCGAGAAACAGCGTCCCGCCTTCCGCCGCCTCGAACAACCCGATCTTCGACTCCTTTGCGTCGGTGAACGCGCCTCGCTCGTAGCCGAACAACTCCGCTTCGATGAGGTTGGCCGGCAGTGCAGTGCATGTGAGCTCGATGAACGGCTTGGCGGCGAGGCGGCCCGACGCGTGGATCGTTCGCGCGAGCAGGCCCTTCCCCGTACCGGTTTCGCCGGTAATGAGCACCGGCGGCGTGTCTTCGAGCGCCGCGATCTGCCGGGCGCGGTCGAGCACCGCACGCATGGGCGGGGACTCGCCGATGAGTTGGGCGAAATGCAGATCGGCGGCGGCGCGTTTGCGGTGATACGACAGCTCGTGCTTGAGCAGCGACGTTTCGCGCGCTCGGTCGGCGAGCAGCTTCAGCTCCTCCAGATCGACGGGCTTTTTGAGGTAGTCGAACGCGCCTAACTTGACGGCTTCCACGGCGCCCTCGATGGTGCCGAACGCCGTCATGATAATGACGGGAATCGCCTTGTCGAATTCGTGGATGCGCTGCATGAGCGTGATCCCGCTCATGCCCGGCAACCGCAGATCGGCGAACACGACGTCGGGCCTCAGCTTGTCGAGCAGGTTCAGCGCGTGCTCGGCGTCGCCGGCTACCTCCGCGTCGTAGCCGCTCTCCGACAAATAGGCTTTGATCGAGCGCGCGAGCGTGCGCTCGTCGTCCACCACCAGGACGCTGGGGCCGCTCACGTGATGCTCGCCGGCGCCGGCGGTGTCTCGACCACCGCGCGAGGCGCCTGCGCTCCCGCCGCGGGCAGACGGATCCGGACCAAGGTGCCGCCGCCCGGACGCCCGGCGCCGCTCTCGATCTCGAGCTGGCCGCCATTCTGCTCCGTGTACCGTTTGGCAGTCGCGAGGCCGAGTCCGGTTCCTCCTTGCCGCGTCGTGAAGAACGGTTCGCACACCGATGGCAGCACCTGCTCGGGAATGCCGACGCCCGTGTCGGAGATCTCGATCGCCACGCCGCCTAACGCAGTGCCCGCGTCATCGGCGTGCGCGGAGACGCACAGTACGCCGCCCTCCGGCATCGCGTCCAGCGCATTCGAGAGCACCTCCACCAGCGCCTGCTCCACCTGGACCGGATCCACGCGCACGTCGGGGAGCCCGGGCGCAACGCGCACTTGGACGTCGACCCGGCGATCGGCCGCCAACTTCCGGAACGGCGCCACCGCATCCTGGACGATGCGCGTCACGGTATCGGGCAGCGGATGAAACGGCGCTGGGCGCGAGAAGTCGAGCAGGTGGGTGACGCGTTTGTCGAGGCGATCCGCCTCGTAGATGATGTCCTGCAGATGCTCGCGCGACTCCTCGTTCTTCGTGCGCTTGAGCGCGACCTGTGCCGCCGCGCGCAGACTCGCGAGCGGATTGCGCAGCCCGTGCGCCACGGCCGCCGACATCTCGCCGATCGATGCCAAGCGCTCGGCGTGAACCAGTTGCCGCTGCGTTTGCTGCAACTGCGCGACCTTTGCCTCGAGCTCGGTGTTGAGCCGCAGCATGTCGGCGCGCGACTCGCGCAGCTTCTCCGTCATGCGAGCGAAGGCGACCGCCAGCTCGCCCACTTCGTCATTCGAGGCGACGGCAATGGGATGATCGAGCCGGCCGCCGCCGACGATCGCCATGGCTCTGCCCAATTCGCTGATCGGGTACGCGATCCCGCGCGCGATGAGCCACGATGCAAACGTGCCCAAGCCTAACGCAAGCACCAGAATCCCGATGAGCACACGGTCTTCGCCGGTGAGGATGTCCTCGAGTCGCGCGTACGCCCCGCGCACGCTGGACTCGCGCGCGCGGCGATACACGTCCCGGTTGACCTCCTGGAGCGCCGGTTGCAGCCGGTCGCGCAACTCGCCCTGCGCCAGTTGAAATGCATCGGCGTGACGGCCGGCGTCGTACAGCGTGAAGACGCTGTCGGCCACCAGGAGCATCTGCCGCTGGATCGCGTCGACGCCGTCCGCGAGATCCGATTCGCCCGGGCGCAGCAGCGCGCGCCAGCGACCCTGCCAGTACGTGACGACCTGCCGGTTCACCTCGAAGTCGCGCCGCGCCGCGGGATCCATCCCGCTCAGATAGCGCCAGATCACCTGCGACTCGTTGAACATCGCATCCTCGAGCTCGGCGTAGGTGCGCGTGCGCGCCATGTTCTCGCCCAACGCCTGCAGCGCCCGCCGCTCCTGCGCATTCGTACGAATGGCCTCCGCGCCGATGAGCAGCGCGGGAATGACCATGAGCGTGAATCCGAGGAGGAGCTTTCGGCGGACGGTCATGTTCGATCCACCAGGGGGTAAGCGATGCGTCCCGAAGCTTACTCGACGACGGCCGCGCGCGGATGAGCGACGCGATTCAGCGGGTGTCGTGGTCGGTATGACCCTGCGCGCGTTCGCGACGCCGGTCGAGCTCCGCACGAGCATGGCGCTTTCGGCTCACGATGCCCAGCAGGCCGGTCCAACCCATCGAGACCAGCACTAGGATCCATCCCGCCTGACACGCCGTCAGGAAGACAGCGAGACGCCACGGCGAGGGATTGTCGAAGGCCGGCACCACTCGGGCCACGATCGGTGCGAGCGCCGGCGCCGAAAGCGCCACGATCACTGCCGCAATCACGAACAGCCCGAGCGCGATCTTCGCCATCGCCCGCGGCCAGGTCCCCTGCTGGCGAAACTCGCGGGCGCGGCCGGAGGCGCTCAACGCGAGCACCAGGCCTCCGATCCACTGAAGCGCAGCCAGATAGGGGACTAACCGATTCATGGCTGGCGAGGCGCTTCGTGCATCGACCGCCGGCTATGTGGCACGCGATTGAACGACTAGCAGTGCTCGTCGAACGCCGCCACGAGATCCTGCGCGATGGACGCTGCGCTGCGTCCCTCGATTTGGTGCCGCTCCAGCATGTACACCAGCTTGCCATCCTTGAGCAGGCCGATCTGCGGCGAGGACGGATCGTATCCCGTGAAGTAGCTGCGGGCGCGCGCGGTTGCGTCGAGGTCCTGGCCGGCGAATACGGTGGTCAACGTGGCGGGCACGCGCTCGTGCTCGAGCGCCAGCGCAACGGCCGGCCGCGCGTTGCGCGCCGCGCATCCGCAAACCGAGTTCACGACGACCAGCGCCGTGCCGCGCGCATCGCGCAGCGTCTCGTCCACTTCTTCCGGGGTGCGCAATTCTCGCACGCCGAGCCGCGTAAGCTCCTCGCGCATCGGGGTGACGAACCGTTCATCGTACGGCATGGTGTCTCGCGTCTGAAGTGAAGCCGAGCGACGACTACAGATCATCCCCGGCCTCGCCGTCGCGCACGAGGGCCAGGATGGCGGTCTGCGGAACGACGAGGTAGCGATCGCCCTCGAACGTGATTTCGACGCCGGCCTTACGAAAGAATAGCGCGTAATCGCCGACGCGTGCCTGCATGGGAACGAATCGCGTTTCACGCCGGGCGTTGCGCCAGGGCTCGTCGCCAGGCTCGCCCGGATCCGGCATCGGGAGGCCGGGGCCAGTCGCGGTGATCCGTCCACCCTGTACCGCCTGGTTGTCGACGGCGGTCGGCGGAAGATAGAGGCCCACCTTGCTGCGTTCCTCGCCCTCTTCGAGCGCTACAAGGACGCGATCGCCGACGACGATGAGGGACTTCGAGCTGCGAGGCTTGAGAGGCACGGGATCGCGGGATGGAAAGATGGTGCGCTCGTCGCGCGCGTGGGAAAGATAACGTTCGTTTGCTCGCAACGGGAACGCGCGTCAGACGTGCTTCTCGCCGCCCCGTTCTTTTTCGATGAGCGACGAGCGCACGGCCTGGACGACGACGGCCAGTACGACCGCGAAGACGACGATCGCGACCTCGCGCCGCAGCAGTGTGGTGAGCGACATCGGCAGCCAGTTGGCCCACTCGGCGCGCTCCTGCCCGATTCGCTCGACGTGCATGCCGATGAGCACGGCGCTGAACACCGCCTCGGCGACGGTCTCGACGGCCGCGAACAGCGGCGCGCGCCAGAGCCACTGGTGCACCGGATGGTTGCCCAGGTAGGCGGCCGCCATGCCTAACAGAATGATGTAGCCGACGGCGAAGACCGGCAGGATCTCCCAGACGGTCAAGGCGTGGCTGGACAGGACGAGCAGCCGCAGCAGCCGGACGATCACGGCCGTGAGTGCGGCCATGCCGATGAGCGACAGCGACACGCGCCGCGGCAACTTCAGCTCGATGGCGCGAAACTCGATGGTGCGACGCGGGAAGAATTCTGGCATGCCTAAGCGAGAGCGGTGGGTATCGCGATCCGGCCGGCGCTCATTCGGCCGGGCGCGCCCCGGTGGAGACGCCGGGATACCGCCGGAGGAGCCGCTCGCCCGGAGAACGATGATCGTCTTCCGCGGGCTCGTTCGCCTGCCGCTCCTTCAGTTCCTTGGTCATGAGATGGAGCTCGGCCATCGTCGCCGCCGCGCGCACCGCGGCGTCGGCCCGCTGCGCGGATAGCCGCCTGAGCCGCACGACGATGAACACCGCGCAGCCCAGCGCACCCAGTATCAGAAAGGCCAGCAGCAGCGCGAACCGTGGCTCCATCGGTCCTCGGATGTGATTCCGTTAGACGGCGGCCGCCGGCGCGTCTCGCAGCAGCGACGCGACCGACACTTCGAGCCGATCCAGATCGAACGGCTTGGCCAGCACCGGTTGGCCCGCGGACTCGAGGAACGCCCGGCTGCTCGCGCTCACGAGGTCCCCGGTGATGAAGAGCGTCCGCAGCGCCAGCGCCGGATGCTCCCGTCGCAGCACCTCGTAGAAGGCGGGGCCATCGATTCCGCTCATGCGGAGATCGCAGACCACGACATCGAATCGCGACCGTCGCGCCGCGTCCAATGCGGCCGCACCATCGGGCACCGTGATGACGCGGAATCCGCGGCGGCGTGCGTAGCTGCGAATGCCGCGGTGGAGCGCCAACTCGTCGTCCACGAACAGCATATGAATGCCGGACAACGGCGATGCCGACGCATCCCGCGCCGGCGGCGCGGCGTCCTCTCGCACTTCCACGTCTTCGGTCGCCGGGAGCGTCACCCGGAACATTGTGCCGCCGGGACCCGTGTGCGCAATGGAGATGGAGCCGCCGTGCGCGGCCACGATGCCGTAGCTCACGCTCAGCCCCAACCCCGTGCCATCGCGCTTCGTGGTGAAGAACGGCTCGAATACGTGCGCGCGCGCTTCGGCCGGTATGCCCGGTCCCGTGTCGGCGACTTCGATCAGGACGCGATCCTCGTGACGGCGCGTCGCGACGCGGAGCGAGCCGCCGCCTAACGGCTCCATGGCCTGGATCGCATTCGTGACCAGGTTGAGCAGCACCTGTTGGAGCTGGCGGGGATCGCCCTGGACCATCGGCAGCTCGTTCGCCAGCGTCTGCTCCGTCGCAATGCCGAGCGAGGACATCTCGTAGCTCCTGAGCCGCATCGTGCGCTCGATGAGCTCGTTCACCTGGATCGCCGCCGAATCCGATTCGCTGCGCCGCGCGAACGTCAACAGGTCGCGCAGCACCTGGCTCGCGCGCATCGTCTCGGACGCGATGATGTCCACCGATTCGCGTTGATCGGCGGTGATGGCGCCGTCGCGCTGCAACAGTTGGGCGAACGCGCTGATCGTGCACAGCGGGTTGTTCACCTCGTGCGCGACGCCGGCCACGAGCTCGCCCACCGCGGCGAGCCGCTCCGTTTCCGCGAGCCGCGCGCGCATTTCGCGTTCGGCCGTCATGTCGCGTCCGAGGATGAGGACCATCGGTGGATCCGTCTCGGGCAGCAGTCGCGCCGCCAACGCGACCACGCGGATGCCCGCCTCGTGCCGCAGGTGCAGCTCGAGGCGCGTCGGCGCGCCGCCTAACACCTTGCTGAGCTCGGCGCGGAAGCGATCGATCTCTTCCTCGGTCACGAACTCCTCGAGCGTGCGCCCGACGACCTGCGCCGGATACAAGCCAAGGATGTCGCGCACCGCGTCGTTCGCCTCGGCGATTCGGCCGCTCGCGAACAACGTGAGCACCGCGTCCGGCGCGACGCGGAAGAGCGTGCGGAACCGCCACTCTGCCTTACGGAGGGTCTCGAGGAGGTCGGCGTTGGCGAGGGCGACGGAGAGCAGGTCGGCCATGGCTTCGACGTGCGAGAGCTCGCTCTCGGTGAACGAGCGCGGCGCGCGCGCGACCAGCATGATCGCGCCGATGCACTCGCCGCGCCGCTGCAGCGGGATCACGACGACGGCGCGGGCGCCGTCGGCGAGCGGCAGGTCATCCTCCGCGGCCGACTGCTGCGCGTCCGCGGTCCACCACGCGGCGGCGGTCCGGACCACGCGACCCATGGCGGATGTCGAGACCGGGAAGCTCCGTCCGGCGAGCGACGACGCGCCCTCGAGTCCGGCGGTGATCGCGACCTGCACGCGGTCGCCGGAGACGAGGCCGACGGCGCCGCCATCGACGCGCAATACATCCATGGCGGCCTCGATGAACCGCCGGAGGACGCGCTCGGGGGTGAGCTCGAGCGCGATCTGTTGGCCTAACGTCCACATCCGCTGCATCACCCGGTGCGCTTCGGCGAGCTCGGCCGTGCGTGCGTCGACGCGCTGCTCGAGCAGCGAGGCGATCTCGCGCTCGGCGATGGCCGCGTGCTCGAGGACCATGGTCGTGCGGCGGTGCGTCCACAGCGCGTGACCCGCGCGCATCGCCAGCAGCACGCCGAACGCCGTGAGCGCGATGCCCAACGCAATGCTGTGGCCGCGGCGGAACGCGAGCATCGATGCGCTCGACGTGGCGATGAGGATCGCCACGACGATGGAGAAGGCGCGCACGCGCGCGGCGTCGCTGGCGTAGGTCGGCGACTCGACCGACTCGTCGACGGCGCCGGCTGCGCGCCGGGGCTCGTGGATCGTGACCGCGATACAGAGCACGGCGAGCGACCACAGGACGCCCACCGCGCGCGGAACCGCGACGCCGCCCAACAACACCTCGCGCCCGTAGATGAAATTGGCCGCGCCTAACGCAACGGCGCCCCCCGTGAGCCCGGCCGCCAGCCGCGTGCCCAGCACCTCGCCGCGCCACACCAGCAGCAGCACGATGAGAATCAGATTCGCCACGCCGAGCACGTTCCAGCTCAACGCCGCGAGACGCATCGCCGGCCCCGCGTTCGCTGCCGCGCCCGCCGAGGGATACGCCGATACCTGCGTGATCACGATCACCGCCGCCGCGATGAGCAGTAAGGCGTCGACCATCGCCTCGAACCGCATCCAGTTGCGGTGCCGGTAGCGGGTGAGCGCCATCGCGAAACCGACCATCGCGCAGATCTGCACCGCGATGCCCGCGATCGCTTCGACGTAGGGCGGCCGCGGCGCGTGCCCCGTCCACACTTCGACGATCGTCCACGAGGCGCGCCCGATCAAGCCGAATGCCGCGGCTAACGCAAGCGCGGTGAACAGCGCCTGCCGCGTGCCGCGCGATGTGGTGCGCGCATTCGCGAACATCGCCATGCAGGCCGCGAAGTCCGCCGACAACACGACGTCGGCAACGACCGGCGTCGCCGACGCGTGGCCCAGTCCTAGCACTGCGATCGCGAGGATCGCCAGCGCGGCGGCGACCACGACGGCAACCGGCTGAGATGAAATCAATGAAAACCGACTCATGCCCTGCGGGGTATCACTGGAAGGCGCGTCAGAGCCAGAGAAGTGCTGCGAAAGCGCGCGGGCGTCGGGCGTGTCGCGAAACGAAACCGCCAGAGGAAATGACGCCCGAAGGCCTGTTTCGTTGCGTGTAGGCCGGCCGGGCGTCGCTCACGTAATGTCGCCCGGCGTCCGATACCAGGACCGGCGCTGCGCGGCGACCCGATCGGCGGGAGCAGGAGCGTAATCATGTCGATGGCGTGGCGAGACCACGACTGGCAGGACGAAGAAGGACAGGAGCCTCAGTGGTCGGAAGAGATGTCGTTCGGCGACCAGGACGCCTGGCGCGGCGAGCTGCACCATCCCGCACCTGACGACTGGCACGTCGATGACACCAAGTGGCCGGAATGGGACGCGGGCCCGGAATACCAAATGTGGAAGCGCCTCGCGGACGATGAGCGCTGAGCCGGCCTCGCCGGCCTAACGGTCTGGCGTCGAGTCCCGCGCGTACCGGCGTGCGGTTCCGCTATCTGATGATCTTCCCGAAGCGACTCCACCGCACCCGCAGGTCTTCGAAGTCGAACGACATGTAGATGAACATCGGCTTGCCCCGAATGTTCGCGCGCGGCACGAACCCGTAGTAGCGCGCGTCGACGGAGTTGTACCGGTTGTCGCCCAACGAGAAATAGTGGCCTGCGGGCACGACGAAGGGACCCCAGTTGTCGTGCGACGGATGCGCCGGCGCCGGCCCGAAGCGCGATGACTTGAGCTCGAACGGGATCTGCCAATTGAAAATCGAGTCCGGCGCATCGACATAGTCGTACGGCTTGTCGCCCACGCCGAACCCTTGCCGCTGCGCGATCCCGTCGACGTAGAGCATGCCATCGCGCATGTACAACGTATCCCCAGCCACGCCGACCAACCGCTTCACGACCGTCGGGGTGAGCTCATCCTTCACGCGCATGCTCGCCGGCAACCGGTCCTGCGACGGCGACTGATACACGACGACTTCGTCGCGATGCGGATCGCGAAAGCCCGGCAGGTTGTAGTGCGTGAACGGAACGTGCGCGCCAAATATCATCTTGTTGGCGAACAGGAAGTCGCCGACGAGCAGCGTCGGCTCCATGCTTTCCGACGGGATGCGATACGCTTCGACGATGAACGTGGTGATGAAGAGAAAAATCACCACAGCGCCGATGATCGTCTTGCTCCACTCGGCGAGCGCATCGCGCCCGGACTTGCGCGGTCCGCGCGCTTCGGCGACGACGTTGCGCCGCTTCGTCGCGGCCGGTGTGGTTTTCCGGTTCTTGTTCTTCGCGGCCACTGCCATGTGGTGTCGGCGTGAGAGCTGCACGAGCGCGGACGAACTCATCGTCCGGGCCTCGCGATCGCATGCGTATTCTGGGCCGCGACCAGAAGAAAACCAAGACCCGGACCCCTGGATGTACGATGGGGGCGTGCCGCCACGGTACGCCCCCTTCGTCTGCTCGACGCGTGAACCGCCGTCGAGTGAGAGTTACTTCATGTGCTTGCTGGCGAGCTTGGTCATCTCGAACATCGACACCTGCTTCTTTCCGTTGAAGACGCGGCCGAGTTTGTCGTCGGCGTTGATCATGCGCTTGTTCTTGGCATCCTGAAGATTGTTCTTCTTGATGTAAGCCCACAGCTTCTTCGTGATCTCGGTGCGAGGCATGCCACCGCTGCCGACCACCGCTGCGAGCGCATCATCGGGCTGCATCGGACGCATGAACGCCGGGTTGGGCGCACGCTTCTTCCGCGGCGCTGCCTTGCGTGCTGCCTTCCGTCCACCCTTCCTGGCCGCTTTCTTCGCTGTGCGCTTCGTGCCCTTCTTCGCGCCGCGTTTCTTTTTGGTGGCCATCGATGGTCTCTCCCGATTGGTTGAAAGGATCACGTCATAGAGGGAAAAGGGGTCCGTCGCGCCACAAACTAAGAAGGTCCTACAGCAACGCAATAGGGACGCACGCGATTTTTCCCTCTGTACGCGAGCATCTCCATTCGAAATTTCCGCGATGGCGACGCCCGCCAGTGCCGACACATCGTGCGCGACCCATGAATCCGCCACCAAGCTCACCAGCATGCCGAGCGCAGATTCCATGCGCCGCACGATGTGCATCGTCCGCGATGAGCCGACTCCGCGATGCGCTTCTGCAGCACTGCCCAACGCCGGATGAACGAGTCATTGCCGCGCGCCACTCGACGCTCGCAAACCGCCAAGCGCTCATCGACGCCGCGACGGCGCCGATCTAAATGACTCCGCCGGCCGCGCGAAACGCGCAAGCCGGCGGAATAAATACTCTGGAATCAGATCGCGAATCGGTGAACTTTCCTCGCCCGCGACTGCGTTCGTGCCTTGTCCGTCCTCAGCTCCTGTCCGGCCGTGTTCGCGCCGTGTCCGCCTTTCGCTGTTGTCCGGCCTTGTCATCCCTTGTCCGCCTTTAAGGTTGGAGCCGATACCCCGTCTTCCGCACCGTTAGGAGATGGCGCGGCGATCCGGGATCGCGCTCCAGTTTCCGGCGCAGCTCCGCCATGTGCGTGTCAACGGTGCGGCTCACGATCTCCGCATCGTATCCCCACACCTCGTGCAGCAGCTCGAGCCGCGACGCCACCTGACCGTTGCGCTGAATCAGCGCCATGATCAGGTCGAACTCCTTGGGCCTGAGCGGCACCGGCTCGCCGGAGCGCAGCACTTCGTGCGTCGCCGGCCGCACCTCCACTTCGCCGAATCGAACGGGCGGCGGCGGCACCTTCGTCGGGACCGGCATCGGCGACGCCGCGCTGCGGCGCAGCAGCGCCTCGACGCGCGCCAAGAGCTCCATCAGGCTGAACGGCTTCGTGACGTAGTCGTCAGCGCCCCAGCGGAAACCGCGCACTTTGTCGGCCTCATCGCCGCGCGCCGTGAGCACCAGCACCGGCCCGCCAAAGCCATCCTGCCTCAGCAGGCGAAGCAGCCGATACCCATCGAGCTTCGGCAGCATGAGGTCGAGCATGATGAGATCGGGATGTACCGCGCGCGCTTGCGACAAACCTTTCACTCCGTCGCCGGCGATCGATACGTCGTATCCTTCAAGCTCGAGATTGGTACGGAGACCGGAGGCCAGATCGGCATTGTCTTCCACGATCAGGATGCGATGCATGCGAACTCCCTGGCTCGTAGCGACTCCTTGGACCGTACTATCGTGCGGCAGCGAGATCATGCGTTCCTCCTTCGGACGGTATGCTCCCTGCTCCTCCCCCTCCCCCTCCCATACGGGCGCCGGGCAACTCGACGACGAATCGCGCGCCGCCCGTCGGCGCCTCATCGACGCGACAGGTTCCTCCATGCAGCGTGACTAACTGTTGCACGACCGAGAGCCCGATGCCGCTCCCGGTAGACACGGAATACTCGCCACTGTGAAGCCGTACGAACGGATCCCAGATTCGTTTACTCTCGGACTCCGGCACCCCGTCACCTTCGTCATCCACACACAGCACCGCCCGCCCGCGCTCCAGGCTGAGGCTCACGGCCACCGTCTGGCCGTCCGGACCGTACTTCACGGCGTTGTCCAACAGATTGAGCAGAATCTGACGCAGCGCGCCCTCGTCCACCGGCGCCACCACGTTCTCGTCTAACGACAATCGCAGCGACGACTGACGCACTTTCGCCAACGGCTCGAACGACTCGACGATCTCGCGCACCAACGGCGCCAGCGGCCTCGCCTGCGCCGACACGTGCGTGGCGCGGCGTTCCGTCCGCGAGAAGAGCAGCACGTTGTCGACGAGATGCCCCAGTCGCCGCGCCTCCCGGAGGATCACCCGCAGCGCATCGCTGCGACCGTGCTCCGTCGTCACCCGGCCGAACGACAGCGATTCGGCGAACAACACGATCTGAGCGAGTGGCGTCCGCAGCTCGTGGGACATGCTCGAGGTGAAATCCGCACGGAGATGCGCGAGTTCCTCGGCCCGCCGGGCGAGGTGGAACGCGACGACCACCAGTGCGCCCGTGCACAGGAGCAGCGCCACCAGGAGCGGCACCCGATTCCGCGGGATGCCGCCGCGCAACAACCTGTCGGCGGCTTGCTTCCGAACGGCAATCTGGACCGTCGGCCCTTCGGCAAACGACCACAGCTGGTGCGTTGCGCCGAACGCCGTCAGACCCGCCGTCGACGATTCATAGACCGTGCGACCGCCGGCATCGCGCACGGTGATCGTCAGCAGTGAATCGTTAGGCAGACCGTGCGTCAGCGACCGCGGGACGAGCGGCGTGGCCTTGGCGAGCTGGGGCAGAACGGTTTGCGCATAGTTGCGGAACATGGTCGAAAACCCGTAGACCATGTTCGGCGCGCCGTGCACGCCGCGCATCAACACCATCAGGTAGATGCCGGTGTCGTTCGTCGTGCTGTCGATCATCACGTACAGCGACCGTGCACGCGGGTCGGCGCCGCTGGTCACGTTGCTGACGGTGTCGAAGTTGGCCGACAGCGAATCCAGCAACCGCGCCTGCTCGACTTGTCCCGGCGCGTTCTCGCCGCCCACCTGCACCTTGTGCGTGGACAGGTCGTAGCTGAACACGTAGCGCGGCGTCGGGACGTACATCCAACCCCAATCGCGCATCTTGCCCGCGGCGTGCTCGAGCACCGTGAGCGGATACACATGGTCCGCTTCCATCGTTGCCGAGCCGGCGCCGACGGACGACAGGATGGCCATGGAGCCGCCGTAGAGCGCCTTGCCCGCCGCGTCGGTGAAGTTCGCAGCCGCAAATTCCGCGTAGTCGCGCATCGCGTCCTGGGCCGCCGCGCGATGCGAGCTGGTCGAGAGCCAGGCGACCCACGTGATCGCGCCAGCGACGCCAAGCGTCAGCAGCAGGACGGCAACGAGCGGAGCCGCAGATGCACTCGACGGCGGGCGCGGCGAACTCTTGGCCATGCTATCCCTCGTGTTACGAAACACACGCGCTGTCTCGAAGCGGCGGAACTTCGACTATGTACAGCGCAACGCACGGCCGGGTTCAGCCTGACGAAGGTCGGACGTGGTCCGGACTTCATTTGGACGCCGGCGCGCCCCACTTGGTTTACATACGACGAGCGATAAAACGCAGTTTCGCGCTCCCGTCAGGCATTGGACAGCATCATGCCGCGCAAGAGCTGCAACATTTCGACGTCGTTCGGATCCGGTGCGAGATTGTCATCGGCGTCGGAGCCCTCGCGATGCGGGGTCTCGAGGATGAGCGGGACGCCCCTCGCGCGCCGATCCTCCAGCAGCCATCGAAACGGTTCGATCCCAATCTTGCCCTGGCCCAGCAGCGCATGCCGATCGCGATTCGATCCCTGTGCGCCCTCGCTGTCGTTCAGGTGAAAGAACGACGGCGGCTCGCCGCATGCGTCTTCGAATGCATCCAGCGTAGCCCGCAGCGCATCGGCGGACGACACGATGTCGTGGCCGGCCGCAAACAGATGGCATGTGTCGAGTCCATAGCCCGCGCGCTTGCGCAGCACGGCGGGAATGTCCGCCAGAATGGATCCGACCTCGTGCGCCGTCCGTCCAACCGTGAGACCTGCACCCGCGGTGTTCTCGACCAGCAGGCGCGTCGACCCCGACACTTTTTCGAGGGCCTGCGACATCGCGCGGGCGACGCGCGCCATGGCCGCCTCCGGGTCGCCGCCCAACGCAGCGCCGGGATGGAAGCATACGGCGCCCACGCCGAGCGCACTGGACCGTTCCAGCTCCTTGGCGAGACCGGCGGCGGATCGGCCCCACTTCTGCTCGTCGGCGGTCGCCGTGTTGAGTACGTAGGCGGCGTGAACGACGATGTTGCCCGGGTCGATCCTGGTCGACGCGAGGGCGGTACGGAACCGTTCGACGCGCTCGGCGCGAATGGACGACTTGTCGCCGTAATACGTGGGAATCGCGGTGAACAGCTGCAGCGCGTCCATGCCGCCGGCGGCCGCCCGGAGCACGGCGGTGTGGATGCCGCCGGCATCGGACGCGTGCGCGCCGACGATGTAGCGCCGCCCGGCGCCGCGGGCCGCTCCGTTAGGCATTCAGGAACCGTCCGACGACAGATCGATCATCCGCGACCCGCCGCGCAGATACTCGACGCTGCGCGGATCATGCAGCTGCCCGAGACGCCGCACGATGGTCGCGATGCGCTCGCTCTGGGCGTGGATCGATTCGCCGAGGGCGCGCAGCTCGGCGTTGGCGCCGCCGAGGTGCGCGATGGCCTGCGCTTCGATCATGAGCGCGGTGAGGGGGTTGTTCACTTCGTGCTGCACCGCGATCGCGGTCTCGCCGATCCCGGCCAGCCATTGCGCGCGCGCGAGCTTCGTCACGGCGTCGCGCCGCTCGCCATCGAGCACGATGCGCCGCTCGGCGATGGCCAACCGCGCCATGAGTCCGGCCGGATCGAGGGGCTTCATCAGGTAGTCGTCGGCGCCGGCTTCGAGCGCCGCTTCGACATCTTCGGGCGCATCGCGTCCGGTGACGACGAGCAGGAACGTGTCACGGGTCGCTTCGCCCGCGCGGGCGCGGCGGCACACCTCGAGCCCATCGACCACCGGCATGTTCCAGTCGAGCACCGCCAGCGGCGGCGGCTCGCGCTCGATGGCGCGCCACGCCGTGTCGCCGTCGGACGCGACCGTCACCTCGTGGCCGCGGCGCTCGAGCGCGGTGCGCAGCAGCCGTTGCAACACCAGATCGTCGTCGGCCAGGACCACGCGCATCAGCGCCTCCCGTGCGTCATTTGCCGCCGCCTAACGGAGCGACGTCGACCACCGTGAACGCGGCGCTGCGTCCGCCCGTCACCTCGCCCGACGTCCAACCGACCGCCACCACACCGCCGCCTAACGCCACCCGCGGATCGCTCGCCCGCTCGGTCCCCGGCGACACGGGCATGCGGACGGTGAACTCGTGCCCCGCGTCGTACGACAGCGCGACGCCCACCCGGCCGTCATCGTCGTTCGGATACTCGTACGCGACGATCACGGTGTCGTGCCGCGCCGCGACATCTGCGTGCGCCGGATCGTCGCCGTAGAACACGCCCACGGGATCGGGCCACGTCGCGCCCTGATCGCGCGACTGCGCGTACCAGACGCCCGAGCCGCGGCTGAGCGCGATGAAGTACGCGAGGTGCACCACACCGGCCGCCGAGTCGGCGGCGAGCGCCGGGTTAGGCCGGGCGCAGCCCAGCGGCGCCGTGTCGCGCGACTCGGCGGCGACGGGCGCGGTCCAGGATTGCCCGGCGTTCGTCGAGCGCGACACCATGAGCCGCGCACTGCTGTCGGCGCGCGGCTGCCACCACGCGGTGAACCAGTTGCCGCCGCCCGCCGATGCGAACACGATCGAGTTCGGACACGCGCCCGTGGGCGCCACGAACGGCGCGGTCGGCGCCGCATCCAGCGCGGGCGTCCCGCGTCCGTCGACCAGCAGCCGCCAACCCGCGCTCGGCGCGTTAGGCTTCCGCATGGTCTCACGCCACGTGAGCGGCGGACGATCGCACGAACCGACCAGCACTGCCGACACGCCCAGCAGCGCGGCTCGGCGCAGTCCGTCGATGCGAATGCGGGACAGTCTCGATTGCGGGCGCACGCCGACAATCTAACCGGCGCAGCTATGCGCCAGCGGACGGCTCATCGATTGGCGCGCCCATGCGAAGCCCCACCCGGTAGATCGGATAACTCACCGCCAACAACGCCAACGCGTAGAGGCTCAACGTGGTGTCGCCCACCACGGCGCCGATGAGAAAGGCCGCCGAGCCAATCAGGGCCAAGCCGGTGGTCCATGGGTAGCCCCAGGCGCGGTACGGCCGCGGCCGATCCGGCTCGCGTCGCCTGAGCAGGAACATCGCCGAGAACGAGACAATGTAGTTCGCCACGAAGTAGAACGCGGCGATCGCGGTCACGGTCTTGAACACTCCGCTCGCGATGAACCCGAGGGATACGGCCGCGCTCGCCGCGAGCGACACCGTCGGAGTTCCGCTTCTCGACACGCGCGACGCGGCCGCCGGAAACAGTCCATCCTGGCTCATGGCGACCGGCACGCGCGACGACATCAGCAGCAGGGCGTTCACGCTGCTGATCAACAACAGCACCGTTAGGCAGTTGACTACCGTGTAGCCGCCCGGCCCGAAGAGCGCCCGCGCCGCCGACGAGGCAACCAACGACTGGTTCGCCATCCCGGACAGCGAGAGCACGTACGCAAACCCGAGGTTGAGAAGCACGTAGACCGCGATTACCGACACCACGCCGCCGAGCATCGAGCGCGGAATGTCCCGGCCGGGATCGTGCACTTCCTCGGAAAAGTATACGACGCCGTTCCACCCATCGTACGTGTAAATGATCGATTGCATCGACAGCACGATCGCCGCGAACAGCGCTCCGCCGACCGGTACCGCCGCCGGCGCGGCGACGTTAGGCGCCGACCGCCGCAGCAAGAAACACGCGAGAATGAGCGCGATCAACGCCAGCCCTTTGAGCACGCTCGTCACCGCTTGCGACGTGCCGCTCGTGCGCTGACCGCGCCACAGAATGGCCGTGAACACCACGACCGTCGCCGTTGCCACCCATTTCCCAAACGGCGCCATCGCCGGGACCAGCTCGCCCACCGACGTGCCGATCACGATCGACACGGCCGCCGTGCTCGCGCACGTCGACAACCAGTCGCTCCACCCGATCACGAAACCCGTGTACGGGCCGAACGCATGCCGCGCGAACACGTACTGCCCACCCGACCGCGGCAGCATCGCACCGAGCTCGGCGAGGTTGAGCGCGCCGAGGAGTGCGTACACGCCGCCCGCGATCCACACGCCGAAGAACAGTGCCGGAGTGGGCAGCCGCCCCGCGATCTCACCCGGCGCAGCGAGAATGCCGGCGCCGATCGTGTTCCCGATGATCACCGCGAGTCCGAACACGATGCCGAAGACACGCAGAAGTCGTCCGCCGCTCTCGACCTTGGACGCAGTCATTGCTCGTGGGTGACGGATGGGCGGACAACGCGACCGTGACCGACTGGTCGCGCGAGGGGGACGACACGAGCATATGATGCGATGCCGCCTGCGCGCCGGCCAGAGAGCGCGGGCGTTGGCCGCACCGGTTGACCCGCGGTATCTTTAGCGCCCGGCCGGACACACCGCGTCCGCCGTTGGCTCGACGGAGGTACCCATGTCCGCACCAGCTGCCCGCACACGCAAGCGCGCCCCCGCCCAACGCCCGCGCGCCAAGACCGATACCGTCGCACCGCCGGCGAGCGCACCCGCGCCGCAGCACGGCCCCGCCGTCGTGGCCGCCTTCAACGGCGGACGCGCCATTCCGACGCCGATCAACGAGCCGATACGCTCGTACGCGCCCGGCTCGGCGGAACGGAAAGAGCTCAAGGCACGACTCCGCACGATGAGCAGCGAGCGTATCGACATCCCGCTCGTGATCGGCGGCCGCGACGTGCGCACCGGCAACACGGCGCCCACGGCAATGCCGCACGACCACCGCCACGTGCTCGCCGACTATCACCTGGCCGACGCGAAGCATGTGACTAACGCAATCGATGCGGCGCGCACGGCGCATCGCGAATGGTCGCGCTGGTCGCTCGACGATCGCGCCGCCGTCTTTCTCCGCGCCGCCGAGCTGCTCGCCACGACCTGGCGCGCGACGCTCAATGCCGCCACGATGCTCGGCCAGTCGAAGACCGCGTTCCAGGCCGAGATCGATGCCGCGTGCGAGCTGATCGATTTCTGGCGCTACAACCCGTGGTTCGCGCAGGAGCTGTACGACGAACAGCCGCGCTCCGATCACTCGCAGTGGAATGCACTCGAGTACCGCCCGCTGGAAGGGTTCGTCTACGCCGTGACGCCGTTCAACTTCACGTCGATCGGCGGCAACCTGCCCACGGCGCCCGCCCTCATGGGCAACACCGTCGTATGGAAGCCCGCGAGCACCGCCATGCTGTCGGCGCACTACATCATGAAGATCCTCGAGGCAGCGGGCCTTCCCCCGGGCGTCATCAATCTCGTGTCGGGCGATGCCGCGTCGATTTCCTCGCAGCTCATCGGCCACCGCGACTTCGCGGGCGTCCATTTCACGGGCAGCACCGGTGTGTTCAACGGTATCTGGAAGCAGATCGGCGACAGCGTTTCCACTTATCGGTCCTATCCCCGGATCGTCGGCGAGACCGGCGGCAAGGACTTCATCGTCGCGCATGCGTCGGCCGATCCGGCTGCGTTAGCAGTCGCGGTGACGCGCGGCGCATTCGAATACCAGGGACAGAAGTGCTCGGCTGCAAGCCGGATTTACGTGCCGCACTCGCTGTGGCCGGACGTGCGCGACCGCATCGCGGCGATGATCGACGAGATCGCCGTGGGCGACGTGGCCGATTTCCGCAACTTCATGGGCGCCGTGATCGACAAGAAAGCGTTCACGAAAATCAGCGAGTACATCGGCGAGGCGAAGCGCAACGCGCGCATCATCGCCGGCGGCGGGACTAACGGAGGCGAAGGCTACTTCATCGAACCGACGCTCGTCGAGACACGCGACCCGGGATTCCGCCTCCTGTGCGAGGAGATTTTCGGGCCCGTCGTCACCGCGTACGTGTACCCCGACGCGAAATTCGAGGAAACTCTTTCGGTCATCGACCGCACGTCGCCGTACGCGCTCACCGGCGCCGTGTTCGCGACGGATCGCGCCGCCGCGCGACTGGCCGCCTCGGTGCTGCGCGACGCGGCCGGCAATTTTTACATCAACGACAAGCCGACCGGCGCCGTCGTTGGGCAGCAGCCGTTCGGCGGCGCCCGCGCGTCAGGCACCAACGACAAGGCGGGCTCCAAGCTCAACCTCACCCGCTGGGTGAGTGCGCGCGCGATCAAGGAGAATTTCAATCCACCCACGGACTACACGTATCCGTTCATGGGCGAAGCCTGATGCGGGCACGGTTCTACACCTGCGACGTCTTCACGAATCAACTGTTCGGCGGCAATCCGCTCGCGGTCTTCCCCGATGCGACCGGCATCCCGGAAGGCTCGCTGCAGCGCATCGCACGCGAGTTCAATCTCTCCGAGACGGTATTCGTCTATCCGCCCGAGCGCCCCGAACACACCAAGCGCCTGCGCATTTTCACGCCGGCCGCCGAGCTGCCCTTCGCCGGCCACCCGACGGTCGGCGCCGCGCACGCGCTGGCGACGTTAGGCAAAGTGCCGCTCCGCGGCGCCGAGACGAAGATCGTGTTCGAGGAGAAGGTGGGACCGGTACCGGTGCTCATCCGCGCCACGGATGGCAAGCCGACGTTCGCGCAGCTCACCGCCGCGCAGGCGCCGGAAATCGGACCGCCGACGCCCGGCCGCTCGGTGCTCGCCGACGTGCTGGCCCTGGAGGCGGCCGACATCCAGGGCGGCATGACGGCGCCGCAAGGCGTCTCCTGCGGCTTGCCGTTTCTCATCGTGCCGCTCAAGGACCGCGACGCCGTTAGGCGCGCACACGTGCGCATGGACCACTGGGAATCGTCCATCAAGTCGTACTGGGCGCCGCAGATCCTCGTGTTCTCGCGCGACGCCGAGCGCGAGGACGCCGATGTGCACGCGCGCGTGTTCGTCCCCGGGCTGAGCGTCCCCGAAGATCCCGCCACCGGATCCGCCGCGACGGCTCTCGGCGCCTATCTCGCCGCGCGCGACACGCGCGCCGACGGCACGCTGCGCTGGGTCGTTGAACAGGGTATCGAGATGGGGCGGCCCAGCCTCCTCGAGATCGTCGTCGAGAAGACGGGCGGCGACATCCAGAGCGTAAAGGTGGGCGGCGAAACCGTGATGGTCTCGGAAGGACAGATCGAGACAGGCGACTGACGGCTCCGACTGTGACAACGACCGCCGGGGAAATCGCCGCTTCTCCGCGTGCCGCCGGCCGCCCGATTGCCGCGATCGTCGTCGGTGGTGTGATCGTGGGCATCCTCGATCTGGCGTACGCGATCATCGTGTACAGCCCGAAGCATCCGATCCTCATCCCGCAGGCGATCGCCTCCGGGCTGCTCGGCCGCGCATCGTTCTCGGACGGCGCGCCGTCGGCGGTACTCGGCGTGATCTGCCACTTCACGATCGCGTTAGGCGCGGCCGCCGTGTTCTACGCAGCGAGCCGGACCTGGCGATTTCTCGTCCACCGGCCGGTGTTGAGCGGCATGCTCTTCGGCGCGTGCGTGTACGTGGTAATGCACGTCGTAATCGTTCCACTCTCGGCCGCCGGCCCGAGCCACCTGTCGTTCGCGCTCAAGAGCGCGGAGTTCGTCGAGCACTGGTTCTTCGTGGGCGTGCCGATTGCATTGTCGGTGCGACGGTTCGGCGGCTGAGCGGCTGGCCTCGTGCTGTCGAACCGAAGGTGGTGCTGGCCCGGGCGAGGCGCCGCCTAATCCGCCCGGTGCGCTCGCACGGGGTACAGGGCCGAGCATCAATGCCCGGCGGTCTACTCGGCGCGCAACGCCGTCAGCGGATCGAGACGCGCCGCCCGCCTCGCCGGAATCCAACACGCGAGCAACGACGCACCGGCCAGCACCCCGGCCGCCACGGCATACGCGACGACATCGAACGGCCCCACGCCGAACAACAGCCGCGCCAGCGCAGCGCCGGCGCCCGCAGCGGCGATGGCGCCGATCGCGATGCCGCCGCCCGCCAGCCGCAGCCCGTCCCGCACCACGAGCCGCGACACATCGCCCGGTCTCGCGCCTAACGCAACCCGCACGCCGAGCTCCGGGGTTCGTTGGACGACGGCATAGGAGAGCACGCCGTACAGTCCGACCACGGCCAGCGCCAGCGCCGCGATCGCGAAGCCCGTCAGCAGCCACACCAGGAAGCGCCGGGTCGCAACCGACCGCGAGACCACGTCGCCCAGCGTCGTCCTGCCGTACACGGGGAGCCCGCCATCCACCGACCAGATCGTCCGCCGCATCGCATCGAGCAGACTCTGCGGATCGGACGCCGTCCGCACGATGAACACCGCGAACTGCGTCGCGCCGCTCTCGAGCTGGAACACCGACCCGTAAATCGTCGGCTGCACCGGCGCGTCCAGGCCGCCCACCCGCACGTCGCCGACCACCCCCACGATCGTGAGCGGCCGACCGCCCCACCGCACCACCCGGCCCACCGCGTCTCCGTTAGGCCAGTAGTGCCGCGCCATGCTCTCGTTGATCACCGCCGACCAGGGCGCGCTCGGGACGTCGGCCGCGCCGAACGTGCGGCCGCGCAACAACGGAATCCGCATCACGCGGAAATAGTCGTCGCCGACGAGCGCGTTGGCAGCCCAGTGAAACTCGTTCGGATCGCGGCCGTCCACCGTGAACCCGATCTCGCGCTCGTCCGCAATCGGGAGATGCGTCGTCAAGCCAACCGCCTGCGCGCCGGGCAGCGCACGCAGTCGCTCGAGGATCGTTCGCTCGGCGGTCCGACGCTTGTCGTCGCTCGCGTAGCGATGATAGTCGAATGTGGTCCGCGCCACGACCACGCCGTCCGGATCGAATCCGGGCGGCACCTCGAGCACGTGAATCAAACTGCGCACGAGCAGGCTCGCGCTCACCACCAGCACCATCGCGCTCGCCGCCTCGAACACCACGAGCGCGCTTCGCAGCTTCTGCCGCCCGCGTCCGCCCCCCACATCACGTCGCCCCGATCTGAGCGTCTCGCCCGCATCGCTCTTCGCCGAGCGGAGCGCCGGCACGACGCCGCACACGAGCGCTGTGACTAACGCCAGCACCGCGGTGAACGCCAGTACGTGTCCATCGATGCGCGCCTGTGCCAGTCCCGCGATGTTGTCCGGTCCGAATCGCCTGATGATGCCCACCAGCGCCGCGGCCAGCCCGATCCCTACACCCGCGCCGACCGCGGCCAGCACCAGCGCCTCGATCAGCGCCTGCCCGACCACGTGGCCGGCGCCCGCGCCTAACGCGCGCCGCAGCGCCACTTCCGGCCGCCGCGACACGGCGCGCGCCAGCAGCAGATGCGCCGCGTTGGCGCAGGCGATGAGCAGCACCACCACCACCGCGCCGGCGAGCGCCAGCAGCAGCGGGCGCGCATCCGCCCGCGCGTCCGCCACCAGTCCGTCGACCATGGTCTGCGTCTGCACGTTCCCGGCGTAAATCTGCGGATACTCCTCGCGGAACCCGTCGACGATTCTCGTGAGGTCGGCGCGGGCATGGTCGAGCGTCACACCCGGCGCGAGGCGCGCGACCATCCGCACATCGTAGCTCTCCGCGCGAGCGGCGAGCGCGGCGCGCGTGAACACGAGAGGCGTCCAGAGGTCCGCCTTGTCGGAGAGCGGCATGCCCGGCCACGGAAACTCGAACCCGCGCGGCATCACGCCAACCACCGTGAACGATTCCTCGTTCAAACGAACCACGCGCCCAACGACGGATGCATCGCCGCCGAAGCGACTCTGCCACAACGGGTAGCTCAGGATCGCGACCTTGCCGGCACCTTCCTGCCCGTCCGCCGCGGTGAAATCCCGGCCGAGGACCGGCCGGACGCCAAGCGTCGCAAAGAGATTGCTGGTCACTTCCGCCGCGGCGAGACGCTCGGGCGGCCCGTCGCCAGTCAGGTCGAGCTCATTGTTCTCGAAGCCCGCCATCGCCGAGAAGACCCGGTTCCGGTCTCGATAGTCCACGAATTCCGGCAGCGACGCGCCCAACCGGTCGCCGCTTCCGCCTAACGCCGGCAAGCGCTCCCACACCATCACCAGCCGCGAGGGCGCCGTGTAGGGCGGCGTCCGGAGCAGCACCGCGCGGATCAACCCCGCCACGGCGCTGTTGGCGCCGATGCCCAACGCAAGAGTCACGATCGCCGCCGCGGCAAACACCGGGCTGCGGCGCAGCGAGCGAATGCTGTATGCGAGGTCTCGCCGGAGCATGCCGGCGCGTTCGCGCCCTTCGCGGCGCCGCTCGCGCTGCACGGCGGACTCGCGGAGCCGCTGCGTCGCCAGCTCGATGGGTCCGAATCGCGCGAGCGCTTCGGCCCGCGCATCCTCCGGCGACAGGCCGCGCGCCACGAGCTGCTCCACGCGCTGCTGCAGATGGAACGCCACCTCTTCGTCCATCTCCGCGCCCACGCGATCGCGGCCCTCCGACAGCCGCAGCAGCCGCCTAACGCGCCGCTCGCTCATCGCGCACCCCGCGCGCGCATCACGCCGGCGCGGCGCGCTGGCGCGCGGTGAGGATGCTCGTCACCGTCTCCGCGTAGCGCACCCACCGCGCGCTTTCAGCGCGCAGATGCGCACGGCCGGCCGGCGTGATCCGGTAGTACCGCGCCCGACGATTGTTCTCGGTTACTCCCCACTCGGCTTCGACCAGACCGCGCTCTTCCATGCGATGCAGCGCCTGGTAGAGCGCGCTGTCATCGACGTCGAGCCGGCCGCTCGAGTGTGCCTCGAGCCACGACGTGATCTCGAAGCCATGCATGGCCCCCCACGACAATCCC
The DNA here is from genome assembly GCA_036273715.1 of Gemmatimonadaceae bacterium. Lineage (NCBI taxonomy): Bacteria > Pseudomonadati > Gemmatimonadota > Gemmatimonadia > Gemmatimonadales > Gemmatimonadaceae > Gemmatimonadaceae bacterium. The sequence goes on along the minus strand of DASUHB010000064.1, from coordinate 108,166 downwards.
TTGAGGACCAGCACATCCAACGTCCCCTTGACCAGGGGCAACGCCTCGGCCGCCATTGAGACTCTCAGTGAATAATCTCACCTGAGAGTCTAGGACAAGCGACGCGGCCTGTCAACCGGCCGGCGCGGGACCGGCTACGTGCCGGTGCGCATGAGCGCCTGCCCGGCCCGCTGCACCGCGATCGCGCGCAAGTTCGGCGTCCAGATGCTCACGCGGTTGCGTCCGCCGTCTTTCGCCGCGTACAACGCCTCGTCGGCGCGCGAATGCAGATCGTGCACCACGTTCTCGTCCGTCACGCGGTCGGCCACGAGTCCGATGCTCACCGTCACCGGGACCTTGCCCGAAATCCCCTGGAAACGGCGCTTCGAGACTTCTTCCCGTGTGCGCGTCGCCAGGCGGAATGCGCCGGCGGCGTTCGTCTCCGGCAAAAGCAGCATGAACTCGTCGCCCCCGGTGCGGGCCACCACGTCGCCCGTGCGCGCCACCGACCGCAAGAGCTCGCCCACTTCCTGGATCACGGCGTCGCCTGCCAAATGCCCGAAGGTGTCGTTGATGGTCTTGAAGTGATCGACGTCGATCGCAATCAGCGCCAGCTCGCGCCCGGTCCGCGCTGCCCGCGACACTTCGCGCGCCAGCTGCTGCTCCAACCCGCGCCGGTTCTGGCATCCGCTCAAGGCGTCGGTCATCACGAGATTCGCGAGCTGCGGGCGCACGCGGTTGTACGCGCGGCCCACCAGCGTCACGCTGTCCGGCCGCTTGTCGGCCGCGGCGTCGTACTCGCCGGAGAAGTCGCCGCCTTCCGCCCGATCGAACAGCGAGACGATCTCGTTGAGCCGCCAGTTGAAATTGCTGTAGTGGACGATGAACGTCGCGGCCGCCACCGTGAACACCGCCGCCGTGCCTAACTCGGACGTCCAGGACAGCACGGCGCCGTTCGCGATCGCGTTCGACACCAGGCCGAGGTACCCGGCCACGAGGCCGCCCAAGACCATCCAGGACAGCCGCCGTCCGAAATAGAATTCGGTGAGGTGCAGAATCGCGAAACCGCCTAACAACACGCGGTCGTAATGCTGCGGCGGGATCAACAGGTACGCGATGGCCAGCATGAACAACACGTCGGACGCCATCGTCACCGCCACCATCCAATCGCGCGCCGCGCCGCGCCGGCGGGCGCTGCGGCTCAGCCACAAGTTGACCACCAGATAGCTGAGCAACGTCAACAGCCCAACGCGCGGCGACCGCGTGACGGTCGCCGTGAGGTGCAGGATCAGCCCGACTGCGCCGGCCAAGGCCGCGAATCCCGCGCGAACCTTGCCCTGCCACAACAGCACCTCGGCGTTGGTCTGCTCGTGGGCGTGTGACGGCGTCGTAGTCGAGAGTGCGTCTGGCATCCGCTATGACTGCGTGGTGAGCGCCACGATGGGGAGCGCAGACGCCGGCGCACGTCCCTTAGGAAAAGCGACGAAAGCGCGTGCGACGTTCGGCAACCTGGCGATTGCTGCACAGCGTGCTGGCGTGCTCTTTCGACGACGCGCCCAAGCACGATGTAACCAGTCGACGACGCGTCGCCCGCTGCCGCCAGACGACCCGCTGACTTACTTCGCGCGCCGAATCCGCCCTTTGACGATCCGATTCCGCTCGTCCACGAACACCACCCTCGGCGCGAACAGCGCAAGCTCGCTCTCGTCGTAGTCAGCGTAGCTCATGACGATCACCGGATCGCCCGGCGCGCCCATCCTTGCCGCCGCCCCATTCAGCTGGATGACGCCGCTCCCGCGTTCACCCTCGATCACGTAGGTCTCGAGTCGCGAGCCCGTATTCACATTCACCACTTGCACTTGCTCGTAGGGCTCCAGATCGGCCGCGTCCATCAGGTCGCGGTCCAGAGTCAAGCTCCCCTCATACTGCAGATCCGCGCCGGTAATCGTTGCGCGATGGATCTTCGACTTGCACATCCTGCGACGCATAGTGTCCGCGCTCTCACTCGTAGATGCCAGATTCCGCGCCCGGACCTCTCCGCCCCGAACGCTGTTTTCTCTCTTGAAAGATAGCCGACCCGGTAGGCCGATCACGACAGATCCTTTCCGCCAAAAAATCCCTGTCCGTCCGTGTCCGTCCTTGTCCGTCCGGTCCGCCTTTACGGGCGGGTCTCCAAATACAGCGCGCCCCGCCAGGACCTCGACGGCTGGATGCCGTGCGCGACATCCACATGTAGCAAACCGTCCAGTAACGACAACCCGACGCCCGCGCCGCTGATCGGCCGGCCGGGCGACCACCACTCGCTCCGAGACCCCGCCCAGCCGATGTCGAAGAACACCGTTGGGCGAAGAGCCAGGAGCCCGTACCCGAGCTCCGCGCGGCCGAACCAGTACGCGTCGCCCGCCTCCGCACCCATGATCTGGCCGCGCACGGTCTGCGCGCCGCCGAGGTACCACAGACGTTGCGGGGCGACGGTCCCGACGCTCGTGCCCGCACTCGCGCCCAGCGATGCGCTGAGCCCGGACCAGATGCCGCGCGACACCGATGCGTCGAGCGATCCGCGCCCGTAATCGAACGTGCCGCCCGCTCCCTCGAGCGAGGCGCCGAGGCCGACGCGCCAGCCGGCCGGGTCGAGTCCGAAGTCTTCGTGCGCCGACACCACGCCGCCGGCCTCGCCGGCGCGCGCGGCGCGAATGTTGGGCGGCGCGCCATCGCGCGCGCCTAACGCATGATACAGCGAAAACGGCGTGTTGACGTCGGCATTCCGTTGGTCCTCGGCGAACGCGCGCCACTGGATGGTGGCTCGTCCGTCACGCCGGCCGCCGAGCTCCACACCCCACGCCCGATAATAGAATGCATCGTCGTTGCCCAGCATCAGCGCCCCGATCGAGCTGCCAAGCGAGAACGGGTCGCCCCACGGACTCGCCGGCACCAATCTCCGGTAGGTGCCTAACGATAACGTTCGTACGCCGTCCGACCGCTGCACCTGCGCGTCGAACCCCGGCTGCAGATCCGCGACGCCGATGCGGCCGGTGACGCTTCCCGACAGCCCGGCGCCGAACTGCTCGTCCAGGCGCGCGCCGAGCGACAACCCTTCCACCCGGTTGTAACGGGTCAGCCCATCCTCGAGGCCGTAGTGCAGAGACGGCGCACCCGGACTCCAGCCCGGCTGCACGCCTAACCCAAGCGACTTGAGCACCGCATCGCGGTCCGGAACGCCGAAGGTCTCCGCGCCCGAGTCGAAGATCGACGGCGGCAGCTCCGGCGAATGCGCCAACGCCGCCGTGTCGCACGGAATCCGGATCTCGATCGGCAGCGCGCCGTCGTGGCGCATCTGATATCGCACGAGCGTGTCGGCGCGCGGGCATCTGATCGACTGCATGTCCGGATCCTCGTCGTCGTCGCCGTGCCGGCGGTCGCGGCGACGAGCCGTGCGGATCGAATCACGCCGCGCTTCACGCGCCGAATCCGTCACCGCGGCCATCGCGATCGGCGGCAGCGAATCCGCCACGTTCACACTCGCGTACCGGAAATTCTGTTCGACCGAGAACGTCGCGTGCGTCGGGCCCATGCGCGCGCGACCCTCGATGGTCTGTACGCGCGGCATCCACCAGCGCTCGTCCACCAGGCCGTACTCGACGATGAACGCGGAGATCGTCGCGCTCATCGGGAAGATCAACGGCTTGACTAACGCTGGAACGTCGTCGAACGAGTGCGGGTCGTCGCGACGGGCCATGTCGGCGATGTCCATGTCCGCCGCGGGGCGGTACACGGCGCGCACGAGCTGCCCGGATGATTCATCGATCCACAGCGAGCCGACGATCAAGTCGTACCGCGGCGAGCGCGGAATCACCCGAATCTCGCGTAGCCGAATCCGCCGGCCGTCCGGAAACGCCAGCGACACCGAGTCGCCGGTCGCGAATCGATACATCGACTCCGCGCCGTCCTCGAGCGGATGAATCATCGGCGAGTCGTGCCGCTGGCGCGATCGCACCACTTCCGAGAAGCCAACCAGGCCCTCGCGACCCGGGAAATACGGCACCGGATTGTCATCCAACATCTCCGACAGCACGCGCGCACCCGGATACGCGAGCGGGATCGCCGTGCGCGCCGCGAGAATGTCGATGTGCGCACCAACGCCGCGCGTCCAACGCACGCGCGATGCACCTTCGCTGCGGATGAGGAGCCGCTCGGGACCGTGCGCACCCAGCCCGAAGTTGACGGTGAAGCGGCGCTTTGCCGTCGCGTCGTATGCTTTGAGCGACGAATCCTGGCTGACGCGCGCCGCCCGCGCACGAGCCACGAGCGTGCGCGCGCTCGAATCCTCGTACGCGTTGGCGATTTGCGCCGGCGTCGCGACCAGAGGAGTGTCGGCGCGCGTCGACGTCTGCGCGGTGTCTCGCGCAGCGTGAGCCTGCAATGCGAACACAACTCCAAGCCAAAGCATCATGCCGCCGGTCACGTGGGTGTCGTGTGCGCCGTACGAGCGCCTGCGCAGTCCGGTTTCGTCGGCCGGCCCCATTGCGATTTCATGCGCACGATCGCCGATTCCTGCCATGCGATTCTCTGCTCTAGCGGCGACGCTCGCCATGCTCGCGGCGCCGGTGACCGCGGCTCATGCCCAACGATCGGCCGCGCTCGACTGGAACGCGTTGGGCGACACGGCGGTGCAGCTGCTCGCCGACTACATCCGCGTCAACACGACAAACCCGCCGGGCAACGAGATGGCGGCCATCAAGTTCCTGATACCCGTCCTCGAGCGCGAAGGGTTCACGGTGCAAGTGCTCGACACAGAATCGACGGCGCTCGGTCCGTCGCGGGGAAACCTGTACGTGCGCCTCACGGGCGACGGCGCCAAGAAAGGCATCGCGCTGGTGCACCACATGGACGTGGTGCCGGCGACGCCCAAATTCTGGAGCGTCGATCCGTTCGGCGGCGTCATCAAGGACGGCTACATCTACGGTCGCGGCGCGTTAGACATGAAGAGCGAGGGCATCGTGCAGCTCATGGCGATGATCGCCCTCGAACGCTCCGGAATCCATCGTACGCGCGACATCGTGTTCATCGGTAATTCCGACGAAGAGCTCGGCAGCAGCGGCGCGCGCATCTTCGCATCGCGGCACGCGAATCTGCTCCATGGCATCGAGTACCTGCTCACCGAGGGCGGCGACAACCTCGTCCACGACGGCACGCTCGAGTACGTCGGCGTCAGCGTCTCGGAGAAGCGGACGTTCTGGCAGCATCTCACCGTGCACGGGATCGCCTCGCACGGATCGCGCCCAACGAAGAACAACCCGGTGCCGCGCCTTGTGGCGGCGCTCGACAAGCTCGCGCACTACGAGACACCGCTGCACGTCACACCGGGCGTCGCAAAATTCCTGCACGACATCGCCCCGACGTACTCCGGCGAAGAGCGTGCGTGGCTCTCCGACGTGCGCACCGCCCTACGCGATCCGCGCGCGCGCGCATGGATCACGAGCAACATCTACTGGAATGCGATCCTGCGAAACACGATTTCCGAGACCGTCCTCTCGGCATCGAACAAGACGAACGTCATCCCATCCGAAGCGACCGCGGAGCTCGACATCCGATTGTTGCCCGACGCCGATCCGGCTGCCGTGTTGGCGCGGCTCCAGGCCGTGGTGAACGACACGGCCGTGCACTGGACGCCCTTCGCGCCGGTGAACGCGCCGCTCGAAAGCCCGATCGACACCGATCTGTTCCGGGCAATCGAGCGTGCCGCGCGCGACCGCGTGCCCGGCGCCATCGTGACCACCCCGATGCTCACGGGCGCCACCGATCGCCCGTACTATCGAGCGTTAGGCATCGTGACCTACGGCTTCGACCCGTTCCAGGTGGAGAGCAGCGATGCCCAGCGGGGCGTCCACGGCAACGACGAGCGGATCTCGACGGCCAACGTCCGCGCCGGCATCCGGTACCTGTACGACGTACTCCGCTACGCGCAGTGATGGCCGCCGGCGTCCTGGCCTAACCGAGACGAGCGACCTCCGTCCCGCCGACGGGCGGCCGCACCGTTCCCGGCGACCAGCCGAACAAGCTCGTACAGGCGGCGCCGCACACCATGCCCTGGCACGGGCCCATTGTGATGCGCGTGTACAGCTTCGCCTGGCGCACCGACCACGACGGATCGAGCGATTCGCGCCGCACGTCCTCGCACCGGCACACCACCGTGCTGTCGCTCGCCAGCCGCCGGACCTCATCCCGCGGACGAAACGCGTCCGTGAGGCGCTCACCGAAGCGACGCCAGCCGTCGCGCGCGCGCTGGAGCCGCGCCGATCGCGCGCGCGCCTCGTCGCCCGCCGCATCCAGCCCGGCGATGCGGCCTTCGACTAGCGCCGCCGCCTCGCCGGCGACGCCCGTAGGCTCGCCCGCGCACCACACGTTGGGCACGGTCGTGCGCTGCAGCGCATCCACGGCCACCCGCCCGCGCTCGACGTCGCACCCCATCAGGCGCGCCAGCTCGACGGCCGGCACGAATCCGTAGCTCGCGCAGAGCAGATCGCACGGCACCGTCCAGGCCCGCCGTCCGTTCGTTAGGCGCACCCGAGCGACCCGGCCCTGGTCGCCCTCGGCCGAGCGCACCCACGTGCCGAACCGGACCGTCGCGCCACGCAGGGACGCGCCGTACGCCGCCGCCTGCCAGAGCTTCGCCGGATGCGACCACAGGCCGGCCGCGAACGCGGCCGCCTGCGCGATCGGCGCCTGCTCGGCCACGAACATGACGCGGGCCCCGGCGCGCGACAACGCCGCGGCAACCGGCAGGAGCAACGGACCGGACCCCGCAACCACCGCGCGTTTGCCGCGCACCACCATGCCGCCTTTGAGCAGGGCCTGCGCGCCACCCAACGCCAGGACGCCCGGCAGCGTCCATCCATCGAACGGCAGCAGCAGCTCGCGCGCGCCGGTCGCGAGCACAACGCGCCGCGCGCGCACCGCGCCGCACCCGCGCGCGCCCTCACCAGTTAGGCGCAAGACGATGTCCTCGCCCACCCTCGCATCGAACACAGTCGACCGGGCGAGCCATTCCGGTGGCGCGCCGCCCCCCTTCTCGCCGAGTCGCGCCAACCAGTTCCGGGCGGCCTTCGGCAGCGCCGCCGGGTCGCGGTGCCGCCAGATCTGTCCACCCGGACGCATCCCCTGATCGATCACGATCACGCGCGCACCCGCCGCCGACGCCGCGACGGCCGCGGCGATGCCCGCCGGCCCGCCGCCCACAACCGCCACATCACACGAGCGGCTCTCGTGGACCGCGTCCGGCGGCGGCGCCCATGCGCCGATTTCGTTAGGCGACGTCTCCACGCGCATGCCGTCGGTGCACGGGATGAGACACGATCGCTGGTGCGGTCGCCCGTCCACCGTCACGCGGCACTCGAAGCACACGCCCATCCCGCAGACCGGCGCCCGCGGCGCGCCCGTCACCGACGTGCGAAAATGCGTGACCTCGGCGCCCAGCATCGCCGACGCCAAGGTCGAGCCCTCCGGCGCGCTGATCCGCCGCCCGTCGACGGTGACCGTCACGTCGCGCGGCACGCGTGCTCCTCCGGCGTCGCGTCGCTCGCTGGACGCATCGGGCGTCCGGGATCGTAGGGCGCAGGGTCGATCGGCGGCGCGCGGCCGACGAGGTCGGCTGCGATCAATGCCGCCGTCCCGGGCGCCGTCGTGATGCCTAACCCTTCATGCCCGGCGGCGATCCACACGCCCGGCTCCGCGTGCCACCGCCCGATCAACGGCAGCCCGTCGGGCGTCGCCGGACGAAAGCCGGTCCACACCCGCACGACGTCGCACCGCGCCAACGCCGGCAGGAACGACGTCGCACGCCGCACCATCGCGCCTAACACAACATCGTCGATCGCGCCATCGCGCCCGGCCAGTTGGCGCGACGATCCGATGAGCAGCTGTCCGGTCGCGCGCGGCTGCACGTTGAACGCCACCGATTCACCGCTCAATCCGTGCGCGCTCCGCAGGTACCCCAGTTCCACAAGCTGCGCGTGACACAGCCCCGGATACCGGTCGGTGATCACGAGATGTCCCTTGCGCGGCACGATCGGCAGCTCCGGCACCAGTCGCGGCGCATCGATGCCCGCGGCGATGACGATCGCGCCGGCCGAAATCGATTCCTCGACGCCACCCGCTGCGCGAACGCGCACGGCGCCGCGCGAAAGCGCAACGGCCTCGCACCGCTCGCGCACCACGGCGCCCAGCGCCACCGCCCGCTCGATGCACCAGCGCGCTGCGTTAGGCGGGTACAGCACGCCGTCCCCCGGCACCGACAGCGCCCCGGCCAGGCCCGGCCGCAGCGCCGGCTCCATCCGTGCCAACTCCGCCGCATCCACGAGCGACGAGGCAACGCCGTGCGCGGCGTACACGGCCTGCTTCGCCCGCGCTGCCTCCATCTCCTCGTCGTTGCCGGCCACCCACACCGTGCCGCGCATCTCGTATTCGCAGCCGGCCGGCAGCTCATCCGCCATGCGGTCCCAGAGACCGCGCGAGAAGCTCGTCAACGCCAGTTGGGCGGGCGTGTCGTCCATGACGACGAGATGGCCCATCGCCGCCGCGGTCGAGCCGCTGCCGGCAAACGACGCATCGACGATCTGCACGTCGAGCTGTTCCCGCGCCAGCGCCAGGGCGCACGCCGCGCCGACGATGCCGGCGCCGACGATCACCACATCCGGCCGCGCCGTTCGCCGCGCGCCGAACCGGGCGCCGTCCGTCACGCGGCCGCGATGCCTAACCGGAACGGGTCGCGCGGGTCGAAGAGCAGCGTCGCACGCCCCGTCACGAACGCGCGCCCCTCGATGTGCGGGATCACCCCGCGCATCCCCGCGCGCTCCTCCACCCACCCGGTGAACAGGCTGCCCGTGATGCTCTCCTGGCGCCACCGCTCGCCCGCTCGGAGTTTGCCGCGCGTGTGCAGCGTCGCCATCTTCGCCGATGTGCCGGTGCCGCACGGCGAGCGGTCGTACGCGGCGCCCGGACACAACACGAAGTTCCGGCTGTCTGCGTCCTCCCGCGCCGGCGGCCCGAACAGCTCGATGTGATCCACCGGCGCGCCATGCTCGCCCCTCACGCCGGCGCGCGCCAGCGCATCGCGAATCGCCATCGTCGCCTGCGTCAGCTCGCGCACCCGCGACAACCCCAGCTCGGCGCCGTCGAGCTCCGTTAGGAAGAACCAGTTGCCGCCCCAGGCCACGTCGCCGCACACCGCGCCCACACCCGGCACCTCGAGCGCCACCTCTTCCCGATGCACGAACGACGGCACGTTCTCGAGCGACACCGACCCGTCTCGCGCGAGCTCCGCACGCACGAGTCCGACCGGCGTATCCACGCAGACCGCCCCCGGGCCGATGCGCCCCAGATGCTCCAGCGTGCGCACCACGCCGATGAGCCCGTGCCCGCACATCCCGAGATAGCCGACGTCGTTGAAGAACACCACGCCCGTCGCCGCGCCCGGACTCACCGCCGGGGTGAGCAGCGCGCCGACGACGGCGTCGTGCCCGCGCGGCTCGAGAATCACGGCCTGGCGCAGCCGATCCTGATCGCGGCGCATCGACTCGCGGCGCTCGGCCATCGTCGTACCGTTAGGCAACGGCCATCCGGCGATCACCACCCGCGTCGGCTCGCCCTCGGTGTGCGAGTCGACCACCTCGATGGCGTCGATCGTACCGGCCGCCGTGCTCACCCGCGCGCCTCCGCCGACGCGAGCGTCGCGCGGATGCCCGCCAGCGCGGCGTCGAGCTCGTCGCCATCCAGTTCGAGCCGCGGCGGCCGCACCCGCGCGCTTCCCTTCCCTACCTCGCGCTGCACGAGCTTGATCAGCTGGACGAACTTCGGAGTCGTGTCGAGCCGCAACAGCGGCAGGAACCAGTCGTACAGCGCGCGCGCCTCACGCCACCGGCCGGCCGTCGCGTGCTCCCACAGCCGCATCGTCTGCGCCGGCAGCGCGTTCACCAATCCCGCAATCCACCCCTGCGCACCGGCCGCGACGCCCTCCACGGCCAGATCATCCAGGCCCACCAGGATCGTCAACCGGTCGCCTAACAACTGCCTGATCGCCGTGATGCGCCGCACGTCGCCGCTCGATTCCTTGACCGCGTGCAGGTTGTCGTGTTGCGCCAGCTCGCGGATCTGCTCCGGCACGAAGTCGGTGCCGTACGCGATCGGATTGTTGTACAGCATGCACGACAGCGGCGTCGCGCGAAGCACCGCCGTCACGTGCGCCTTCGTTTCCCGCCAATCGCCCCGATAGACGTATGGCGGCAGCACCATCAGCCCGTCGCACCCGGCGCGATGCGCCTCCTTCGCCAGCGCCACCGCTTCCGCCGTGCTGGACGCCGAGATGCCGGCGATGAGCGGCGTGCCGGCGCGGAGCGCGCTCCGGCACGTCTCGAGGATACGCACTTTCTCGTCGAACGACAGCGCCGGCGCTTCGCCTAACGAGCCGAGCGGCACCAGGCCGGTGGCGCCCTGGGCCACCATCCACGCCGCGTGCTCGCACAGGAACTCGTGGTCGACGCTCAGGTCGTCGCGAAACGGCGTCGTAATCGCGGGAAACACGCCGCGCCAATCGTCGGTGCGCATGGATGTCGTCACGGGTTGATCTGGACCGTCTTGGTCTCGGTGTAGAACTCGCGCGCCGCCGGCCCCTGCTCGCGACTGCCCGAGCTCGAGCCCTTCATGCCGCCGAACGGCGCGTGCGGGTCGACGCCGGTCGTGTCGCCGTTCACACGCACCAGCCCGACCTCGATCCTGCGCACGTACTTGAGCGCCGACCGGATGTCGCGCGTGAACAGCGACGCGCTCAGCCCGAACGGCGTGCGGTTCGCCAGATGGATCGCGTGATCGAGATCCTCCGCCTCGAACACACCGAGCACCGGGCCGAACAGCTCGCGTTGGGCGAGCGGCGCATCCGGATCGGCCAGCCGGATGACCAGCGGGGCCACGAAATATCCGCGGGCGAACCGCGCGTCGTTGGGCAGCTCGCCGCCGAACAGGCGCTCCGGCCGCGCGTCGCGCAACGCCGTCGCGATCGAAGCGCGCGAACGCGCGCTGATCACCGGACCGACGGCCGCGGCCGGGTCGTCCACCGGGCCTAACGGAAGCCGCTCGATCTGCGCCCGCAGCCGGGCCAGAAAGTCGGCCGCGACATCGCGCACCACCACGACGCGGCTCGTCGCCGTACACTTCTGGCCCGCGTAGCGCATCGCGCCCGATGCCGCCAGCGACGCGGCGGCATCGAGGTCGGCGTCCTGCGCCACAATCAGCACGTTCTTGCCGCCCATCTCGGTCTGGAAGCGCACGTTCCGCCGCGCGGCGAGCGCGGCGACCTGCGCGCCCACGGCGCTCGAGCCCGTGAACGAGATGCCCCGCACCGCGGAATGCTCGAGCAGCGGCGTGCCGACGTTAGGCCCGATCCCGTGCACGACGTTGAACACGCCCGGCGGCAGCTTGGCCGCGACGGCCGTCTCGGCCAGGAGCGACGCGACCTGCGCCGACATCTCCGACGGCTTGAGCACCACCGTGTTGCCGAACGCCAGCGCCGGCGCCGCCTTCCAAAGCGGAATCGCCAGCGGAAAATTCCACGGCGTGACGAGCGCCACCACGCCTAACGGCTCCTGCAGCGTGAACTGCAGCGCGCCCGGCGCCTGCGATGGAATCACCTCGCCCACCGCGCGCACCGCCTCGCCCGCATAGTACCGCAGGATCACCACCGCCCGCGCCACCTCGCCGCGCGACTCGGCGATCGGCTTCCCCACCTCGCGCGTCATCGCCCGCGCCAGCTCGTCCGCGCGCTGCCGGATGACCTCGGCCCAGTTGTACAGATGCTCGGCCCGTGCCGGCCCGGTCAGTGATCGCCAGCCGCCTAACGCTTCTGCCGCCGCATCCGCCGCCGCCCGCGCCGACGCCGCAGAGCCCTCGGGCACCATCGCGACGATGTCGGACTCGTCAGACGGATTCACCGACGCAACCGTCGCCCCGCCCGCCGCCGGTCGAAAGGCTCCCCCCACCAGGTCAGCCAGAACCGCCGACGTCATCAGCCCTCGCCCCGCCGTTCGCGGAGGAAGCGGATGAGCGAACGACCCGCCCCCGTGATGTGCGTCCCCATGAGCTGCGCCGCGCGATCCGCGTTGTGACGCCGCGCCGCCGTCACGATAGCGCGATGCTCCTCACTCGCCCGGGACTCGCCATGCGTCAACGCGAGCTGCATCCGAGCATACCGTTCGGCGTGTCGATGCAACCGCTCCGCAATCCCAAGCGTAAGCGGTCGCTGCGCCGGCGCCAGCACAGTCGAGTGCAGATGCCAGTTGAGCTCACCCCAAGCGGCGATGTCTCGCCGCCGAAATGCGGAATCGTATGCGTCCAGTACTTCCTCCGCCCGCGCGAAGTCTGGCGGCGTCATCCTCGGCACCGCTCGGCGCACCAGATCCGCTTCGATCTGCGCCCGCAGCTCGAATAGTTCTTCGATTTCCGCGAGCGAAAATGTTGACACTACAGCGCCACGATGGGGACTGAATGTAACCAGTCCCTCGACTTCTAGCTGCCGCAGCGCCTCGCGCACCGGTATGCGGCTCACACCCAGCTCAGCGGCAATCGCATCCTGCCGAAGCGGATCGCCCTCCGCATAGGCACCGGAAAGAATGCGCTCCCGGATCGCCTGGAGAGTCGCGCCGGCCAGGGTGAATCGTTCGATCGGCGCGCCCGCCGGGGCCCGAGGCGCAAGCGTGCCCGCCGCGCCATCGGTGCGGATGCCGGACCTGGGTGCCGGTGGGTTGATCATGTGCGCTCGCTGCCTAACGGTGAACGGTCGTCGCAGCCACGCTGCTTCAATTGGCAGCTCCGGGATAAAGTATCCAATCCGCGCTCCCTCACAAGTCCGGTCGATAGCCTCTCACGCAATCTGGCGCCCGGGTCGCGCCCCGCGCGAGACGCGCGCTCGCCGCCGGCCGCTGGCCGCGCCCGCTCCCACTTCCTCTCTCCTTGCCCCCGCTATATTTCGCGTCCCTTTGGCCGCGCCCATGTCCCTCACGATCCGATCCCTCCGCAAGTCGTATCCGGATGTCGTGGCCGTCGATGGCCTCGACCTCGACGTGCGCGCGGGTGAGTGCTTCGGCCTCCTCGGACCCAACGGCGCCGGCAAAACCACCACCATCGAGATCTGCGAAGGCCTCACTAGTCCCGACAGCGGCGATGTCATCGTCCTGGGCCGCCGGTGGACCGAACAGCCGCGCGAGCTCCGCGAGCGCCTCGGAATCCAGCTGCAGGAGACGCAGCTCTCCGAAAAACTCACCGTCGAGGAAACGGTGCGACTCTTTCGGTCCTTCTTTCGCGAAGGACGAGAGGTGTCCGATGTCATCGCGCTCGTGCAGCTCGAGGAGAAGCAGCACTCGCGCGTCGGCGGTCTGTCCGGTGGTCAGAAGCAGCGGCTCGCCCTTGCCTGCGCGCTGGTCGGCGACCCTGATCTGCTTTTCCTCGATGAACCAACCACGGGACTCGATCCGCAGGCGCGGCGACAGCTCTGGGATCTCATCGAGCAGTTCCGCGCTGCCGGCCGAACAATCGTCCTCACCACCCACTATATGGATGAGGCCGAACGCCTCTGCGATCGCGTCGCGATCATGGACCACGGCAAGGTGATCGCGCTCGGCACGCCGCGCGAGTTGATCCGCGCCCGGCGCGCAGAGCATGTGGTGACGTTCTCGGCATCGCAGGCCGCCCGAATCGATCTCTCGGCGTTGCGCGCCATCGACGGCGTCCTCGATGCGCGCGCCGAGAATGGCGGCTTCCAACTGGATGTCTCGGAGCTGCACCGCGTCGTGCCGGCCTTGCTCGCTGCGCTTACCCAGCGCGGCATCGAGATGAACGAGTTGCAGACGCACTCGGCCACGCTGGAGGATGTGTTCGTGTCGCTCACCGGACGGCATTTGCGCGATGACTGAGACGACGCTCGCCCCGCCCGCACGGGAGAGCCAGGCCCGAGCGCCGCGAAAGCCGCGCGGCGTTCGCGACAGCTCGTTGGTGCAGCTCACGCTCGTGCGCTACCGCGAGTTCTTGCGCGAGCCGGAGGCGGTTTTCTGGGTCTTCGTCTTCCCGGTGCTGCTCGCAGCCGGACTCGGCATCGCGTTCCGGAATCGGCCCGCGGAAAAGCAGCACGTCGCGGTGTTGTCCACCGCGCCGGGTGCGGCGCCGCTCGCGGCAGCCTTACGCAGCGATTCGTCGCTCAATGTCGATCTGCTCGACGACAGCGCCGCCGCGCAGGCATTGCGCACCGGCGAGGTAGCACTCGTCGTGGTGCCGCAGGGCGCCGGCGCCGTGTCCTACCGCTATGACGACACGCGGCCCGAAGCGCGCGCCGCACGGCTCGTCGCCGATGCTGCAGTCCAGCGCGCGGCGGGGCGGCGCGACCCGGTGGCCGCGGGCGACCAGCACATCCACGAGCGCGGATCGCGCTACATCGACTTCGTGATTCCGGGCCTGTTAGGCATGAACCTGATGGGCAGCGGCATCTGGGGCATCGGCTTCGCCATCGTCGACGCGCGCAAGAAGAAGCTGCTCAAGCGGCTCATCGCGACGCCGATGCGCAAGCCCGAATACCTCGCATCGTTCCTGCTGTCGCGCCTGACGATGCTCTTCTTCGAGGTGGTGACGCTGTTGGGCTTCGGCGCGCTGATTTTCGGCGTTCCGCTGCGCGGCTCGTACCTCGAGCTGGCGTTCATCTGCCTCATCGCGTCGCTCACCTTCGGCGCGATGGGACTTCTGGTCGCCTCGCGCGCGCGCACGGTGGAAGGCGCGTCGGGCCTGATGAATTTAGTGATGCTGCCGATGTGGGTGTTCTCGGGCGTCTTCTTCTCGGCCTCGAACTTCCCGAAGACGATGCAGCCCTTCATCCAGGCGCTGCCGCTCACCGCGGTGAACAACGCCCTGCGCGCGAACATGCTTCAGGGTGCGGGGCTCGGCCACGTGGCCGGCGAGTTAGGCATAACCCTGGCCTGGCTGGTGGTCAGCTTCCTCGTCGCGTTGAAGTTATTCCGCTGGAAGTAGCCGCTCGCCTGCGCGCACCCTATTACTCCGCGCGCAGTGCGATCACCGGATCGACACGAGACGCTCGATGCGCGGGCACGTACGCGGCAAGTAGCGCAGCGGCCGCCAAGAGCAACGCCACAATCGTGCAAGTGGCCGGATCCACCCGCCCTATTTCCGCCAGCAATGACCGCAACACGCGACTCAGGGCGAAGGTCAAGATGGCGCCGAGCAATAGTCCAGTGCCGACCAACCTCGCCGCCTCCATCACGACAAGCTGCGTAATTGCGGACGGGAGCGCGCCGAGTGCCAAGCGGATTCCCATCTCTCGCCGTCGCTGCACGACCGAGTACGCGACCACACCATAAAGTCCAACAGTCGACAGGGCTAACGCAATACCCGCGAACACGGACAAGAGGAACATGGTGAAACGGCGTCCTGCAAAGAGCGCCGCAAACTCTGCCGCCATTGCCCTGCCACTGATACGGATCTGCGGATTGATCGTTGCCGCCAATCGGCTCGTCGACGCGAGGAGCTCGGGTGAAGCGCCACGCGTCCGAAGGATCATCGTTGTGCCCGTGTTTGCTCCGGACGGTTCGTAGATCTGATCCGCGAGCGCCCCGGCGAAGCCAGGTGCCTTCATCTGGGCCACGACGCCTACGACGACGTGCCATGGCCCCTTAGGGTCGATACGAAATCGCTTGCCTAACGCACTACTCCCAGGCCAGAAGTGGCGAGCCGTTTCCGTGCTGACCATGGCAGTGTGTGTCAGCGTGTCCTCATCGAAAATCCGACCGGCCACGACTGGCAGCCGAAGCACCCTGAAGTAGTCCGGCTGCACGACGTCGTAGCCAATCATCTTTACCGAGTCGTTTGCGCCTGTTGGGCGGCCGGCGATTTCCATGGCCGCGCCAATCGCGACGCCGGAGTATGGAGGTGCTCCGTGCGCGAGTGTCACGTCCTCAACTCCCTGAAGAAGGCGCACGTGCCGAACGAGCCGATCCATCACGGCCTTTTTCTGAGCAGGTGCCGCATAAAGAGTCCGCGGCAGCGACACATACAGCGCGGTGAGATTGTGCGGGTCAAAGCCGATATCTTCCTTCTGCAGACTGTGCACCGTCCGAATCAGCAAGGCCGCCGCAACCAGCAGCGCCGTGGACAGGCCGACCTCACCGACAATGAGCGCAGCGCGAAGTCGGCCAACGTCGCGGCCGCCCGAAGCCGTTCGCGAAGTGCTCTTGAGCACGTCTGCGGGATTTCGCTGAGCGCCGATCAGCAACGGCACTATCCCGAACGCCAATCCTGTCGCAATCGAAATCCCGACGGTCCAGAGAACCGACGTGCCGTCTAGCCGTGCCGAGTCGAGTGCATCCAGCACAGCCGGCCGCGTTGAGTCAACCAGGGCGATACCACGCCACGCCACCAGCACACCAAGCGCCCCGCCCATGATTGTGACGCACAGACTCTCTACTGCGAATTGCCGCAGCAGGCGACCTCGACTAGCGCCTAACGCAATACGCATCGAGAGCTCGCGCTGTCTGCTCGCTGCCCGCGCGAGGAAGAGATTGGCCACGTTCCCGCAGGCGATGAGCAAGACTAGCCCCACGGCCCCGGCGACCAACGCCATCGTCTTCTCGACATGGGAGCCGAGGTACTCGCGAAGTGGAACGACTTGAACACCCGGTTGCTGCCCCGCAGGTGTCCAAGGCCGCGCGGTGGCGGCCAGAATGCCTGCGAGCTCCCGCTCTGCCATCACGACTGAAACTCCGCGGCGCAGGCGTGCCCATGGTATCACGATGCCGCTGTCGCCGGTGTCCACGAGTGGAAGCCAAACACCGATCGGCGGCGCCCCCGGCAGGTCGATCCCGGCCGGCATGACACCGACGATGGTGTGCACTGTCCCGTTCACGTCGAGTCCACGCCCGACAACGTCTCGCGCACCACCAAACCGACTGCGCCACAAGCCATAGCCCAAGAGAACGCTCGGAGCAGCGCGCCGCGTAGTTTCGTCCGGAGTGAAGCTGCGACCGAGCACTGGCCTAACGCCCAGAAAGGACGGCACATCGGCGGACATCGCCTCGGCATGAACGAGCTCGGGCTCGGCTCCGCCGACAAGCAGGGCATCGTCGCGCGGCTGCAGCCACACAACCTTCTCGAGGGTCCGAGCGCGATCACGCCACGCATCCGCGATCGGCCTCGATGGCATCAGTAAAATGGTTTGTGGACCGGAGCCCTGGTCAAGACCGTATCCTGGTGTGGTTTCATAGAGGCGGACGATGCGGCCGCTATCCCGGAACGGAGCCGGATCGAGCAGCAAGTTGTGCACGACGCTGAACATTGCCGTCGTGACGCCGATGCCTAACGCCAATGTCAACACCGCCACAGTCGCGAACGCCGGGTGCCGCCGAAGTTGCCGCAGCGCGAACGTCAGATCCGTACCCGCGGCACTCCCACGCCCCGCACGCGCTTCGCGCGGGACGTCGGCCGGGCGGCCGCTCATCAGTCCTTCGGGTTCGTCGCCCATACGGTGACGTCTTTCACCAACACGCGGTCGTCCAGCATCAACATGCTCGCAATCACGTCCGCGATGTCCTCGGCGTGCAGCTTGGTCGGATTCTCGCCGCCACCGGGCCGCCCCGAGTTCGAGCGAAACTCGGTGAGCACCTCGCTGGGATTGATCTGCATCACCCGAATGCCATACTGCCGCAGCTCCGTCCGCCACACGTCCGTTAGGCCGGCGAGCGCGAACTTGCTCGACGCGTAGGCCGTCCCGTTCGCCCCACCGCGCTGTCCCGACGTGGACACCACGTTGACGATGTTGCCGCCTTGCTGTCGCACGAAGTGGCGCGCCGAATCCCGCGCCACCAGCATCGCGCCCAACACGTTCGTCTCCCACACGCTCCGGACGTCGGCCGCCGTCATGTCGATCAGCGGTGCGAACCGGCCGAATCCGGCGTTGTTGATCAGCGTGTCGTACCCGCCTAACTCCCGGATCGCCGTCTCGACCAGCCGCGCGACGTCGGCCTCGCGGCTTACGTCGGCCTCGATCGCCACGGCGCCTGCCGACTTGGCCGCCGCGCGCAACCGCTCGCCATTGCGTCCGCAGATCGCCACCTTCGCGCCAGCCGACGCCAGGCGCTTCGCCGTCGCCAACCCGATCCCCGAGCTGCCACCCGTCACCAGGACCTTCGCGTTCTTCAGTTCCATCGTCGTCCCCCGAGCGAAATCAGTCGTCCCCGTGCGCCGGCTCGGCGTTCGGCACCGCGAACTCGCCCGTGCCGCGCCGCTTGAAGAAGCGCTCCGCCAACGCTCCCTTCCACCCCTCGAGAATCTCGTACACGGTCGGGATGACCAACAAGGTCAGCAGTGTCGACGTGATCACGCCGCCGATCACCGCCCGGCCCAACGGCGCCCGGAAGTCCGCGCCCTCGCCGAACCCGATGGCCACCGGCAGCATGCCCGCGATCAGCGCCAGCGTCGTCATGATGATGGGCCGCAGCCGGATCCGGCCCGCCTCGATCAACGCCTCGCGCAGCGGAAGGCCCCGCGCGCGCGCCCACTTCGCGAAATCGATGAGCAGAATCGCGTTTTTCGCCACAATCCCCATGAGCAGGATCACGCCGATCAGGCTCATGATGTTGATCGTGCTGCCGGTCACGAGCAGCGCCAGGACCACGCCGATCAGCGACAGCGGCAGCGACACGAGGATCGAGATCGGATCGAGGAACGAGCCGAACTGGACGACGAGGATGAGGTACATCAGCAGAATCGCGATGCCTAACGCCATCGCCATGCGGCCATAGACCTCCGCCTGGTCTTGCGCCTGCGCGCCCTGCGTGATGTCGACGCCCGCCGGCAGCTCGAGCTTGGCGATGCGCGCGTTCATCTCCTTCGACACTTCGGTGAGCGGCCGCCCCTGTACGTTCGCCTCCACGCTCACCACCTTCTCGTGGTTCAGGTGCTGGATCTCGGCCGGCCCGACGCCCTCGGTCACGGTTGCGATTTGGCCTAACGGAATGGTGACCGGCGCCGCGCCCGGTCCACCGCCCACGACCAGCGGCAGCCGCGACAGGTCCGCCGCCCGCTCCCGCGATTCCGGCGACAGCCGCACCGTCACGTCGCGCGTCTCGCCGGACGGATCCACCCAGTCGCCGGCCTTGAGCCCCGCGAACGCCGGCCGCAGCGACTGCGCCACCTGGTCCACCGTTATGCCTAACGAACCGGCGAGCGGCCGATTCACCTGCACCTCGAGCTCCGGCTTCTGCCCGCGCACCGACAATCCGACGTCCACCGCCCCCGGTACCCGCGCCGACACCCGCGCTGCCTGCTCGGCAAACGTCCGCAACACGCTCTGGTCGCTGCCCCGGATCTGGATCTGAATCTGCTTTATCGAGCCGCCGAAGCCGCTCGTGAACACCGACGGCGTGGCGCCGCCGATGCGCTGCAGCTCGCGCCGCAGGATCTCGCCTAACTGATCCTGGCTCAGCGACCGGCCCGCCTTGGGGACGAGCCGCACGTACACCTGCGCCTGATCCACGCCCGGCGCCCTGCCCATCAGCTCCGTGCCGACCGTCGTGTACGTGTATGCCACCTCGCGATGCGCGCGCGCGATCCCCGCCGCCTCCTCCGCCTTGAGCTTCGTGTACTCGAGGTTCGAGCCCGGCGGCGTTTGGATGATGAAGTCGATCTCGCTCCGGTCGCTCACCGGGACGAACTCCGCGCCCACCTTCTGACTCGCCACGAGCGCGATCGCGCCTGCGAAGCTCACGAACGCCAATCCGATCATCGCCGCGCGATGGTCGAGCGCCCACCCGATCACGTGCTTGTAGCCGTCGGCCATCCGCTCGAACCATGCGTTGAATCGCTCCAGGTGCCGCGAGACGAACCCGCGGTGCTGATGCGCTTCCACCTGCGGATCCGCCCAGTACGCCGACAGCATCGGGTCGAGCGAGAACGAGACGAACAGCGAGACGAGCACCGCGCACGCGATCGTGAGCGCGAATGGCTTGAACCACTGCCCGGCCAGACCGTACATGAACGCCACCGGCACGAACACCGCGACGATCGAGAACGTCGTGGCCGCCACCGCCAGCCCGATCTCGTTGGTCCCCTCGTGCGACGCCTCGTAATGGTTCTTCCCCATCTCGATGTGCCGCACGATGTTCTCCCGCACCACGATCGCATCGTCGATCAGAATGCCGATCGCAAGCGACAGGCCTAACAGAGACATGGTGTTCAGCGTGAAGCCGAACACCCACACGGCAATGAACGACGCGAGCACGCTCACCGGCAACGCCAGCCCGGTGATCACCGTCGATCGCCACGAATTCAGGAAGAAGAACACCACCAGCACGGTGAGGAGGGCTCCCTCGACCAGCGCCTCCTCGACGTTGGACACCGCGTGCTGCACGCGTTCGCCGGCATTCTGCACGACCTCCAGCTTTGCGCCCGCCGGCAGCGTCCGCTGCAAACGCGCCACGTGCTCGAGCACCGCTTTGCTGACGGCCGTCGTGCTGTAACCTTTCGACTTCTTGATGTCGATACCCACGGCCTCGCGCCCGTTGAACATGGCGCTCGTGCGCGCTTCCTCGGTGCCGTCGAACACCGACGCCACCTGGCCTAACCGAATCACCGCGCCCTTGCGCTCGGCGACGACCAGGTTGGCGAAATCCTGCGCGTCCTCGAGCCGCCCCTTGAGACGGATCGACTGCTCCTCCAGCGCGCTGTTCAACCGCCCGACCGGAGCCGCCAGATTCTGCTGCCCGATCGCCTGCACCACCTCCGCGATGCTGACGCCGTTCGCCTGCAAATCGCTCGGGTGGACCTGCACCGTCATCTCGCGCTTGATGCCGCCCGCCACCGTCACTTCGCCCACGCCCGGCACCGCGCGCAAGTCGCGCACGATGCCCGGATCGGCAATGCGCGTCAGTGTCGCCGGCGGAATGGTCAACGACGTGAGCGTGAGCGACACGACCGGCATTTCGCTCGGATCGAGCCGGCTCAGTACCGGCTCTTTCATCTCGGTGGGCAGATCTTCCCGCTTCGACGAGATCGCGTCGCGTATGTCCTGCGACGCCTGCTGGATGTCCTTGTCGTAGTCGAACACGACCAGGAACTGCGCCAGCCCGTCGGTCGACGTCGACGTCGTGCGCTGCCAATCGATGCCCGTGATCGACGAGAACGCATCTTCGATCGGATCCACGACCTCGCGCTCGACCACGTCGGGCGACGCGCCGGGATACGAGATGCTCACCGCGATCATCGGCTGCTGGATATCGGGGAACTCGTCCGTTTGCAGCCGGAACAACGACGCGACGCCGAACGCGACGAGCGCCAGGATCACCGTGATCGTGACGATGGGCCGCTTGATGGCAAAATCGGAAATGAACATGACCGCCCCGCGTGCCTAACGACCGGCCGCCGTCGAATCCGACGACAGCAGGATCTTGACCGGCGTGCCGGGCGTGATGCCCTGGGCCGCCCCGATGAGCAGGGTGTCGCCCGCCGACAGCCCCGCCGTCACCTCGTACACGCCGCGCACGTCGTCGCGCATGCCTAACTGTACAGCCACCCGCTCCGTGCGGCCGCCTTTCACGCGGAGCACCGCCGGCGTCACGCCGCGCTGGTCCACGGCGGTGAGCGGCGCCACCAGCGCCGTCCGCGTCTCCGACGCCACGCGCCCCTGCGCGAACAATCCCGCCACCAGATCGCTCCGGTCGTTCGGAATCGTCACATCGATCTTGATCTGCCGCGTCACGGGATCGGCGGCCGGACTCACAAACTCGATGTGCCCAACGAACGTCCGCCCCGGATATCCCGACACCGTGAACCGCACCGGCGCGCCGCGCTTGATCGCGGCAATCTGCTCCGACGGCACCGACGCCTCGAGGCGCATGCTCCCCGGATCGATCACCGTCATCAGCGCCGTGCCGGGCTGCACCACGTCGCCCGCGCTCACCTGGCGGTCGCTCACCTGCCCGTCGAACGGCGCGCGAACGAATGTCTTGTCCAGCGTCTGCCGGGCCTGCGTGAGCCGAGCCTGCGCGTCCTCGTTCGCCGCCGCCGCGGCCGCGAGCGCGCTTTGCGCGGATTCCAGATCGCGCTCCGCGATCGCACCGGCCTTCTCCAACGCAGCCGACCGATCCAGGTTCCGCTGCGCATTGTCCAACGACAGCTTGGCCGAGCGCGCCGCAGACTGCGCGGACAACGCCGCCTGGCGGAGCGCGGTGTCGTCGATGCGCGCCAACAAGGCGCCGCGCCTAACGGACTGGCCCCGGTCCACGTACGTCTGCAGGACCGGTCCCGCCACCTCCGCGCGCAGCGTCGCAGTTTGCCGCGCCTCCAGCGTTCCCGAGACCGCCGGCCCGCTCTGCAGCTGCTCCACCGCCGCAACCGCGACGTTCTCGCGCCCCACCTCGACGGCCGCCGGCGCCGACGCGCGCGCGGCGCCGTTGCCCCGGCACGCGACCACGATCGCGGCCGACGCCACCACCGCGCCACCGCGCACCGCCCATCCGTAGCGCCGCCGCCCGAGCGGCGTCATAGCGGTCCTCCCGATGGGTTAGGCGACGTGTTGGTCAGCACGCCCGGCGCCGGCTGCGCCGGCATCACCGTCATCACCGGCGGCACGGTCAGCGACTGCGCCGGCTGCTGCGGCGCCGTCATCGTCCCGGCGTTAGGCGCCACGCTCGCCGAAATCGGCAGATCGTGCAGCAACGCAAACCGCACCCGCGCCACCTGAAGGTCGCGCGCCGCCTGCGCCCGGTTCGCCTGCGCCTGCTGCAGCGAAATCCGCGAATCCGAAAGCTCGGTCTGCGGCGAAATACCCTCCCGATACCGCACTTCCGCGATTCGATACGCCTGCACCGCCTGCTCCACCGTGCCCTCGCTCGCCGCGAACTGCGCCTGCGCCGCTTCGAGCTGCGACACCGCGTCCCGCGTGTCGAGCGCCGCCAGCTGGCGCGTCTGACGCTCGCGCGCCTCCGACTCCCGAAGATTCGCCTCGGCGATCATTTCATCGCCGTGAATCGAGCCGCCCGTGAACAGCGGAACCTGGATGCCGCCCGTCACCGTCCAGTTGGACCGGAACTGGCTCCAATCCGGAAACCCGGAATTCGGAAAGGCCTCGCGCCCGAACTGCGACGACACCGTCAGCGACGGAATGCGCTGCGCCTTCGCCACCCTGAGCGCCGCGCGATCCGCGACCACCGCCTCGTCCGCTTCCCGCACCGGCGCGCGACGCGCCGACGTCGTGTCCGGCGTCGCGGCGAGCAGCGACGCCAACCGCGTCGACACGGCCGATCCCGTGTCGCCTAACGCGGTCGTCAGTGCCACCGGTTGGTCGAGCGGCAGGTTGAGCGCTTGCTTGAGCCGCAGGTACGCGAGATCCCGGCTCGAGCGGCGCTGAATCACCACCGGCACCTGGTTGTCGCGCGTCACCTGCGCACGCAAGAGATCGAACTCCGGCTGATTGCCGACGTTCTTCGCCAGACGCGTCTGCGAGAGCGTCGTGTCCGCCTGCGCGAGCGTCGCCACGGCAATCTCGAGCAGCCGGTCGCTCAACGCGGCGTCGTAGTAGGCCTGCGTCACCTGCAGGATCAGCTGCGCCCGCGCCGCCGTTAGGCCGATCGCGGCCGTCTCCCGCTGCGCACCCGCCTCCTTCACCTGCGCGCCGACGCGCCCGCCCGAGAACAGGTTCTGCGTCACCGACAACCCGAGCGTGTACTGGTTCGCCGATCCGAACCCCACGCTCGAGAATTCGCTGAACAGATTGCCCGACGACGGCGCGCACCCGAACGCCTGCTCGAGCAACGCAACCCGCTGGTCCAACGGCGCCGAGGGATTCGGATGAAACGTGTCGCACGACGGCGGCGCCCCCGTCGTATCGATCGCAAAGTTCTGGAAGATCGACTTGAGCGTTCGCGTGTACGAGAGCGAACCCGAGATCTGCGGCCAGTATCCGCTATGCGCCTTCGTCTCCTGGCCGCGCGCGCGCTCTACCCCAGCCTGCGCGATCGCAACGTCTTCGCTCCGCGACTCGGCCAGCGTGAGCGCGTCATCGAGCGACATGCGCCGCGTCGAGTCTGCCGCCTGCGCGCCTAACGGCACCGCCGTGGCAGCCGCCAGCGCCGCACCCCACGCAACCGCGTGCCACCGATGCGCGCTCACGTCTCCCGCACCGCGACGGCCGCCGCGCCCGCATCGCAGCCGATCGCGCGCAGGAACAATCGCACGTAGCCGTCGAGCGCCTCCTCGATCCCGTACGAGTAAACCTCCGGTATCATGTCCCGCACCATTGCCTCCGTGAAAATCGCGCCGACCAGCATTGCCGCTGCGACCCTCGGATCGATGTCGCCGGCCGCCCAACCGCGCTCCTGCAACCGCCGCACGTATTGCTCGAGGAAGTTCACCGGATGACGCGGATAGCTCTTGGCGCAATTGATGATCTCGGGATGCTCCTCCACCTCGGACATCACCTTCCGCAGCAGCGACCGAATTCGAAACAGCGTCTCGAATCGCCCGCGACTCCACTCGGCGAGCTCCCGCACCGGATCCGTCGGGACGTCCGGCAGCGCCAACACCGCCGTGCGGCTCGCCGCTGTCAACGCCTCGAGCATCAGCGCTTCTTTCGACCCGAACTGGCGGAATAGCGTGATTTCACTCACGCCCGCCTGCTGCGCGATGCGCCGCGTCGTCGCGCCTCGATATCCAGCCTCGGCGTATACCTGGGCCGCGGCGCCCAGCAGCCGTTCGCGTATATCCATAAGGGCCCAAGCCTATCCAGCCCTCACGAGCAAAGCAAGTAACCACTTACACACACTATTGCCGGCTTTCCGACCTGCTCGCGCCGGCCGCCCAACGACGCCACACACAAAAAAAGAGCCCGGCCTTCGCCGGGCTCGATCTCATCGACCACGCTTATCGATGTTCGTCCTTGGGACGCAGCGGCGTCGGTCCCCTTCTTGGCTCCGGCTCGATCGAGTCCTTGAGGTCGTTGAAGAACCCCCACGTCCAGCCAATCAATGGGATGGTGAAGAAAAACCACCACGTCATCGCGCCATAGAGCGGCATGCCCGGGAAATACATCGAGTACGACAGCTTCGTGTTGTCGTACGTGATGAACAAAAACACGAACAGCGCCGCTGAAAGAATCCAGCAGATCACAAGCGCCACACCGTGACGGCGACGGTTGATCATTCTTGTCCTCGACGAGATTGACCCGAGCCATTCGACTCGGCTCGCAACGGCGAGCCGGGTGTGAAGATAACAATCCGCCACCCTCGCTAGCCAGTCCATCCCACCGCCGAGATGCGCCGAGTCCGCTCGCTCGCGTAGCCGACTTCGTTGGGAGGCGTATATTGTGTCGGCATCGGCGGCACGCCCGAGGCAACCTCTCGAATTAGTCGCGAATGGCCACCAATACGATTCGCCGGCCCGCTCCGGCTCGCACGCGCAAAGACTCGGCTGACCTCACCGCCGCCCTCGATGCCATTCGCCGGATCGTGCAATCGCTCCGCGTCTCCGCTCGCGCCGCCGAACGACGCCTCGGCGTGAGCGGTGCCCAACTGTTCGTGCTGCACGCGCTCGCCGAAGCCCCGGCCCACTCGCTCAACGAGCTCGCCGCCCGAACGTTCACGCACCAGAGCTCGGTGTCGGTCGTCGTCGACCGCCTCGTGCGGCGCCGTCTCGTCTCGCGCACCCGCTCCGCCGAAGATGGCCGCCGCGTCGTGCTCGCACTCACGCCGTCCGGACGGTCCCTGCTTCGCTCGTCGCCAGAGGTCGCCCAGATCCGCCTCATCGGTGCGCTGCGCAATCTCTCGGGCTCGGAGTGCCGCGTGCTCGCGCGACATCTGGGACGCATCGTGCGCGAAATGGGCGTCACGGATGCGCCCGCCCTCTTCTTCGAGGACGCGATGCAGCAGCCCATCCGCGCGTCGAACACGCGTCGGCGCTCGACGGCCCCGACGCACTGACGCCGGGCGAACGGCATGCGCGCTGCGTGGTCGACGGTCGCCCGGCGCGCGACGGCACTTTTGCTGCTCGCCATCACGCCACCGCTCGCGGCGCAGGCCGCCGACACAACCGATACCGCGGATCTCCCGCGCCCGGTTCCCGGTGACATCGGTCTCGCAGGCTCGGATAAACCTGCCATCGCGCGCTATCTCGATGTGCGCTCGGCAACGGATCCATCGCCATCGCCCGACGGCGAACAGGTTTCGTTCATCACGAGCACCACGGGTCTGCCGCAGATCTGGGCCGTTAGCGTGGCGAGCGGTTTTCCCGGAGTGCCCGCGCCTCACCAGTTGACGTTCGCCGAAACCGGCGTCACATCGCAAGCCTGGTCGCCGGCCGGCGGCTGGATCTTCTACGCATCCGACCGCGGCGGCGATGAACGCGACGGCTATTACCTGATTTCTCCCGACGGGCTCGAGGAGCGCGAGCTCGTGCCGCCCGATTCCTCATCTCGCGTCTTCGGCGGATGGTCGCCCGACGGACGGCGCATCGCGTTCACGTCCACGGCGCGCAATGGCGCGGACTTCGACGTCTACATCCAGGACATTCCGCCTAACGGGAAATCCGAGCCGCCGCGCCGCGTGTTCGACGCGTCGGGCGCCGTGACCGTCGAGGCGTGGCGGCCCGATGGCAACGCCCTCCTCTTGTCTCGCGCGCGAGGCGAGACGACGAACGACCTCTTCCTCCTCGACCTGACCACCGGCGCCGTGGATACGCTGTTCGCACCCGACAGCGCCGCCTCCTTTCGCAGCGCTGCGTGGTCCCAGGACGGCCGCGGCTTCTACCTGTCCACCGACGACGGCCGCGACATCGCCGGCCTCGCCTACTACGACACCACCGCGCGCGCGCTCACGTGGATCGGCGTTAGTCGTCATCCGGTCGACGCCGTGTCGTTGTCCGGCGACGGGCGATGGCTTGCGTGGACGGAGGACGTCGCCGGCACGAGCGCGCTGCACCTCCTCGATCTCCGCGGCGCAGGCACCGAGCAACAGCCTCCGCTTCCCGACGGCACGTACCACATCGGCTGGGCGCCGCGCGCCGACGTCCTGGTGATTCGCGCCGCCGGTGTCGAGGTGCCGGGCGATGTATATCTCTACGACGTGGACAGGCACCGCCTAACGCGAGCGACGCGGTCCACGACCGCGGGGCTCGATCCGGATGACTTCGTCGCACCGCGCGCGGTGTCGTTTGCCGGCTGGGGCGGCGACACGATCCACGGATTGCTCTACCTGCCGTCCGACGCGGGCAAACACAAACCGCCGGTGCTGCTCGCGCTGCATGACGGGCCGTCCAGCCACGCGACGGCGACATTCCACCCGCTGTTTCAGTATCTCGTCACCCGCGGCATCGCCGTGCTCGACCTCGACTACCGCGGTTCGACCGGCTACGGCCGACGATACACGCAACTGGACGACGGCCGTCATCGCGCCGATGCGGTGCGTGACATGGGTGCGGCAATGGACTGGCTCGCACATTCCCGCCTGGCAGACACCTCGCGCGCCGCGGTGTACGGCAGGTCATATGGCGGATTCATGGCGTTGGCCGCGCTCGCCCTGCTCCCCGACCGGTTCAAGGCAGGCGTCGCAATTTCGGGGGTGTCTAACTGGGTCGCCGCGCTGGCCGCTTCGCCGCCGATGCGCGCGGCCATCGATCGCGCCGAATACGGAACCGTGGATGACAGTACGAACCGCCAATTTCTGCTCGACATCTCACCGATCTCGCACGTCGACAGCATTCGCGCCCCGCTCATGGTGATCCACGACACGCAGGATCCACACGACCCGGTGGCCGCGGCCGACCGGTTCGTTCGCGCCGTCCGCGCGAATGGCGGAGCGGTCGAGTATCTGCGCTTTCCCGACGGAGGGCGGGGCCTTCGGGTGGCGTCCAATCGGGTGCTCGCCTACCGTCGCGTCGCGGCGTTTCTCGAGCGCGCACTCGCGCGCGCGGCGCCGGAGCGATCGCGATGAGACGGTCGCCGCTGATTGTGGATGCGCGCGCCTTCCGTTGGGCACTTGGCGCAGTGTGCCTCATCATGGCGAGCGCACGCGCGCAGGTCGTGCGCTTCGGTGTGATGGAGGACAGCGCGCGCACCATGTTGCGCGCCGCATGGCGAAACGACTCGGCGCAGCCGGAGCGCGCGTATTGCGTGCGCCGCGCGAGGATCGTCGCCCGCATGATCTCGCCGACCAAGGTCGACAGCATCTTCCACGTGCTCGAGGTCCGACCCGCGAACGTGACGGCTGCGTCGCCTAACCACGTCTCGTTCGAGTGCCACGCCGGGACGCCCGAGCTGCACACGCACACGCCGGCAACCTGTCTGACGGACGATCCGCAGTACTGCACTGCCGGCGGCCCCGAGGCGTACAGCTGCCAGCCCAGCCGCGAGGATTACGAAAAGCTGATCGAGCGCGGCGACCCGTTTGCAGTGATTCAGTGCGACCGCGTCGCGTTCCGCTTTTACTATCCGAGCGATTACACGACGTCCGGCAAACGGGACAGCACATCGCATACGGGGAGACACATCGGCCTGCGCGAGTGACCTGCGCAGCGGGAATCGAGCGGTTTATTACACGATTCTCACTCTGAGAGCGAGCCGTCGCGTCGAGCGGAATTAAAGTCGCACAATCATCGCCGCACACGTGGTCGTCCATGCGTCGCACCGATCCATCGGTCCATTGCTTGCTCATGTGCTAGGTGCGCCCCGGACTCGCGCACTTCAGCGACGAGCACCACGGAAGGCGATCGTCTTCGCAGATGCTTAGGAGGTTTACTATGATCCGGAAGATCACCGCGCTCGCTTGCACGCTCGCGCTGGTCCCCGCACTGGCGTTCGCGCAGCAAACGACACCACCGACGCACGACACGACCACGCGGATGGACACGACGACCCGCATGGACACGACGAGCAAGGTGACGCAAGACACGTCGTACGGGAAACTCGGTTCGCCGATGACCACGGCCAAGAATCCTGGCCTAACGAGCGACCAGGTGAAGCAGTTGCAGAAGGCCATCAACTCGAACGGATGCGACGCTGGATCGGCTGATGGCGTGTGGAGCGCCAAGACCGAGCAGGGCGTCCAGTGCATCCGTCAGCAGAAGAACATCACGAGCACCGACATCAACGACGTGCTGAAAGCCCTGAATCTCAGTTTCACAGTGAAGAGTGACTCGTCGAGCATGCCGCACGACACGACCAGCCACTGACGCCTCCATTCGCCTTCCCGGTCCGGCACCAGCGGCACCGGGGGGCGCTCCGGGGCGCCCCGCGCGTCCGCTGATGTCAGAACCCCCATGCCCGATCGTTGGGCATGGGGGTTTCTGGCATCAGGCGGCCGGCTGTTTTCCGAGGGCGACCGTTTGCATGAAGGCGTTGTACACGTCGGGGCGCCACCAGCCGCGCGACTCGCGCATGCGGCGCAGCGCTTCCTCGAACGGCAACGCGCCGCGGTAGCTGCGGGTCGTGGTGAGTGCGTCGAACACATCGACGATGCAAATGATCTGCGCCGCCAACGGAATCTCGTCGCCGCGCAGCCGGTCGGGATACCCCGAGCCATCGTACTTCTCGTGGTGCCATCGGATGATCGGCTTGAGATCCCACGGGAATTCCACCGTCGCGAGCAACTCGATCCCCCACACCGGGTGCATCTGCATGGTCGCGAATTCATCCGCCGTGAGCGGCCCGGCCTTGTTCAGGATCTCGTGCGGCACGCGGACCTTGCCGAGGTCGTGGAGATACGCGCCTAACCGAACGGTCGTCTGCTGCGTCTCGTCCAGGCCCAGCGCGCGCGCCACCTCGATCGCATACTGCGCCACGCGTTCGCAGTGGCCGAACGTGTAGCTGTCGGCCGATTCGATCGATTGACCCCAGTCGCGAACGATCGCCAGGAACGTATCCTCGAGATTCGCGCGCTTGGCATCGACATCGACGAGATCCCGGCGCGCGTCCAGGCGGCCGAACAACCGGTGCGCCGAGTTGAGCATGGTGAGCGCTTCCTGATTCCGCCCCATCGCTTGGAACAGACGCGCGAGCTCCCTTGAGCTTTCCGCCTCGCTGAGGACCGAGCCCGTCGACACCGCGTGATCGATGGCGGCCCGCAGGCGCGACTCGGCAAGGGCGTAGCGCCCCGTCTCGCGGAACACGACGCCGATCACTTTGTACGCGTCGGCCTTGTCGAGCCGCGCGCCCAGTTGATCGAAGATGCCTAACGCAGCTTCGGCGCCCCGGCGCGCGGTGTCGTACCGCTGGCGGGCGAGATGCACCTCCGCGTTGTTGAGCAGGCACAACCCGCGCAGGTGGACGTCGCCGATCGACTCGGCGATGGCGATGCTCTGCGCATAGTAGCGATCCGCGTCATCCCATTGCTCGCGGTCCGCACTGAGCATGCCGAGGTTATGGTAGGCGATGGCGCAGCCTTTCTCGTCGCCGAGCGTCCGGCACGCATCGAGCGAGCGCTGATAGTGCGCCAGCGCAGCGACGACGTCGCCCTGCGTGTTGGCGAGGACGCCGAGATTCTGTTCCACACGCGCTCGCAGCTCGAGTACATCGCCGCCTAACTCGAGCGCCTGGTGGAACGTGTCCCGGGCGGACGCGATTTTGCCCGCCTCGAACTCGAAGCCCGCGAGAACGTTCAGGGCTTCCGCAGCAAGCAGGAGGTGCTGCGCCTCCATGGCCACGTCGCGGCTGCGCTCGCACAGCGCTCGCGCGCGCGTGGCGTCGTTGCGGTGATGGTGCAGGACCGCCAACCGGCGCAGCGCTTCCGCCAGCACCGTCTTCTCGCCACTCGTCTCCGCCGCTGCGACGGCGCTGTCGTATGCATCCATTGCTTCGGGAATGCAGCCGGATCGCTCGCACTCCCGCGCCCGGACAAGCAGATCGCCGGCGCGGTAGGGGTACTGCGCGTTCCCCCACCGCGTCGGCGATTGTGCGAGACCGACGCCGGAGCGCGTCGGGATCGTGTGTGACACTTACGTCCTCACCAGGCGATTGCGTACCGCGAGAAGTGATGCACCTGCCCGCTCACGCGGCGTGTCAGCAGGTTGTCGACCGACAGCAAGTACGACAGGATGTTCAGCTTGCTGTCGGTGTACGCGATGCGTTTCGGCAGGAGCACCGGAACGATCGGACATGCGCTGTAGTCCAGCGTGAGCTGCGGTAGATGATTGGGGTTGAACTGCAGCCCTTCAGGCTGGAACTGCACCGACACCACCTTGTCGACCGGGGCCGAACCAATGATCCGCACCGGACTCGACAACGCGCCGGCCGGGATCACCAGCTTGTGCTTGCCCATCGTGATGACACCGCCGGCCGAGCCGACGACCTCGGTGTCTGCCGCGAACGGCTGCGGCGTGCACTGAAACAGCGTACCGACCAGGCTGGTCGCCGTATTGAGGATCGGCGTCAGGATCGGCAGGTTCAGCGACTGATTGGTCTTCGGAACCTCTGGCGTGGAGATCCCGGTCGGGCCCATGTCGGAAAAGCAACTGGCGCTCGTGGCGATGAGCACCGCCGACAGGACAAGCATGCGCATTCTGGTTCGCAGCATAGGGTCTCCGTTGCACGTGCACTGGGTGACTTGGCCATTCGCCGGCTTGGCGCCGCCGGCGCGGTGACCCCACCTGGGATCGCGCCCAGACCTAAGGCAACCGCCGTACCGGAAAGTCAGAATGACCGATTCGCCGCGCGCGGTACGATACCTATCAGTGGCTAAAGCAGTTCTGCTGGCTGGTTTGCACGCGCCGTCCGCCGGAGCGGTGTCTAAGAGCTGGACACCGTTGTTACAGAACGCGCCCGGGGGGCACGGGTGCGTTAGACGGGGCTAACTGCGAGGGTGGGGTTGTTTTGCGACAGCACCTGCCGCGGCTGGGAAACGGAAGGCGGCCTGCTATGTGGCGGCTATTGGGGTCGGACTGGTCGAGTTGGCGTCGTCCATCGCCGGCAGCGAGAGGCTGAACACGCTGCCGCCGCCTTTGCGGGGTTCATAGCGTAAATCGCCGCCTTGCGCTTGTGCGAGCCCTCGAGCGATCGCCAAGCCCAGGCCAGCGCCGCCTTTGCGGCCGCCAGCGCGAGTGTCGGGCTGATAAAAAGGATGGAAGATCCGCTCTGCTTCCGAGGGTGGCACCCCCGGGCCGCGATCGGACACCGCGAACCAGATCGCGTCGCCACGGCGGCACACGTCGAGATCGATGGTCGTACCCGGCGGTGCATACCGATCCGCGTTCTCGATGAGGTTCACGAGGATGCGCATCGATTGGACGAAGTCGAACCGGCCGAGCAGCGCGGGCTGTTCGAGGTTTAGCCGCGGCGTTTGCAAGCGCCCGTCGAGCGATTGGCCTAACTGACGCACCACCGCGCCGATGAGGTCTTCGGCGGTGTTGAGCTCCACGCGCACCGGGAAGGGACCGGCTTTCATGCGCGACAGGTCGAGCAGGTCGCCCACCATTCGGCTCAGCCGATCGGCTTGCTCCTCGATGACGGCAGCGCTCGGCTCGCCGCGGCCGGCGGCGTCGTGGGCGAGCGCCTTGATCGCCGTGAGCGGCGTGCGCAGATCGTGCGACACCGATGCGAGCACGAAGTCCTTCATGCGATCGGCTTCGCGCAGGGCGGTCGCATGGTCGGCTTCCGTCTCGAGGCGGAGGCGCTCGACGCCTAACGCTGCGTAGTACGCCAATGCACCGAGAAAGCGCCGCCGGGCGCGACCGCGCGCGATCGGCTCGGAGGACGCGACGTGCAGCACGCCGACGGTGCGCGCATTCACGAGCAGCGGCAGCACGAGCGTGCGCGCATCGTCCGCGTCGACCCCCAGCCCATCATCGGCCACCGCCGAGACGCCTCGCTGGATCTCGCCGCCGGGCCCGATGGCGGCGGCAAATCCGCGTTCACCGACCCAGGCGGCGAGCTCGCGGTCGCCGGCATCGAGGGCGCCCGCGTCCTGCCCGGCGCTGGCGATCGGTTCGTCGCCTAACCGCGAATTGTCCCAGGCAAAGATGCTGCAGCCGACCGCGTTCAGCGTACGATGGACGATTTCTGCAATGGCGTGCAGCGCATCGGACGCACGGCCGGCGTTCAGTGCTTCCGCGCCCAGTCGCGACAGCCATGCGACTTCATCGGCGCGTTGCCTCGCGCGGCTCGCGGCTTCCTGCGCGCGAACGAGCAGCTGCGTGGCCACCGCGGCCACGACGAGGAACGAGATCAGCGCGACCCAGTCGAGTGGTTTGTCGACGTTCCACTGGTCGAATGGCGGCTGAAAGTAGTAATCGATGAGCAGGAAGCCGGAGCACGCCAGGGTCAACCCGAGCGCGCGTCCGCCGCTCACGCTGCCGCCTAACACGATCAGCAGATACGCGAGCGCGACGTGCCCTTCGTTGATGTCGGTGCGCACGTAATACATGGCCACGGTAGCGGCCGTCAGAATGGCGCTCCAGATGAACCATGGTCGTGCGACGGGCCACACGCGCGTCAAACGTGCGCGCGCGTCCGGGCTGAACGGTTGGAATTCGATCGTCATCGAAGGGCCGGCGTCGTATCGATCCGCAGCATGTGGCCAACCTCTCCCGTTTCTGAATGTACACGGTGCAGCCCGGTTCGCCGAGCGCGCTGCGTGCGTTCGGGTACTACACCGCAGTCAGCTCCAGGAAGAGGTTGTTCAAGGACTCGGCAAGCGTTGGATGCGCGAGCACCGCGTCGCGCAGCGCGGTGTATGGCAGGCCGCCCATCATGGCGAGCTGAAGCATGCTCATGATCTCGCCGCCCTCGATGCCGAGGATGGCGCAGCCGAGGATCAGGTGGCTGTCTCGATCGACGATGGCTTTCATGAAGCCGCGCGATTCCGCCGTCTCGAGCGCCCTAGCCACTTTCGACATCGGCATCGTCGCGACGGCAATGCGGCGTTGTTGATCGCGCGCCTCGCGCTCCGTCATCCCGACCCGGCCCAGCTGGGGATCCATGAACACGGTGTACGGCACGAGCCGGCCGGCGATCGACGCCGAGCCGCCCTCGAGCAGGTTCGTGCGCAGAATCCGGAAGTCATCGTAGGAGATGTGTGTGAAAGCCGGGCCGCCTTTCACGTCGCCGACGGCGTAGACGCCGGGAGCCGTGGTTGCGAGATGGTCATCGACGCGGATGTGACCTCGTTCGTCGAGCGCGACGCCCGCACGCTCGGCGGCGAGCGTGTCTGTGTTAGGCACACGCCCGGTGGCCACCAGGAGATGCGTCGCCGTGATGCGCCGGTCGCCGTCGCGCGTTGCGGCGCCGAGACTGATTCCGTTAGGCGACTGCTCGACGCCGGTGGCGCGCGCGTCGAGGACGAGGTCGATGCCGTCCTCGCGCAGAATCGACGCGACTGCCTGCGCGACGTCCTCGTCTTCGTGGCCGAGGAGCCGCGGGCCGTGCTCGACGATCGTGACACGGCTGCCGAATCGGCGAAACATCTGCGCGAACTCGACGCCTACGTACCCGCCGCCGAGGACGAGCAGATGTGCCGGCAGCACCTCCAGGTCCATGACGGAGGTCGAATCCAACGTCGACACCTGCTCGAGCCCGGGAATGGCGGGTCGTGCAGGACGAGCGCCGGCGTTGATGATGATCGTGGAGGCGGCCATCTTGCGCGTCGAACCGTCTGACGCGCGCACTTCTACGCGACGTTCTCCGACGAAGTGGGCATCGCCGAAGAGAATCTCCACGCCGGCGCGAGTGATCGAGTGTTCGCTGCTCTGTCTGAACTCGGACACGATGGCGCGCTTGCGCGCGACGACGGCAGGCAAGTCGACTGTGACGTTGCCGCACCGGACCCCGAAATCCGCCGAGCGCTTCGCGAGATATGCGACGCGCGCGCTCGCGATCATCGTCTTGGTGGGCGTGCAGCCTTCGTTGATACAAGCGCCACCGATATGACGCCGCTCAACCAACACGGTGCGGCGACCGGCTCGCGCGAGCGCGCCCGCGAGCGGACCTCCACCTTGGCCCGATCCAATGACGAGTGCATCGACGTGTACATCGGTCATGCGCAGTGCTCCGTTGGGAAGGCAGTCGAGGGTCCGCCGAGTAACGCTCATCGAGCATGCAGCAGCGAATCAAGGCACCATCTGCCGGACTCGAACCGCGCTGGCGAGAACGCGAATTGCTTGAGAGGCTGGTCCGCCCTTGGGTCGGCCAATCGAGGCTTGCCATCGGGCTGATGAGTGGTATCTACTTCGATTCGGGCACCGATGCGCGGCGCCCGAACTGCCGCGCACTCAGCGGCAGTCACTCCAGCCGCTCGACCGATGACCCAGACTCAGTTGAATGCAGCCCCTCCCGCGGCCGATCGGATCGCTGCCATGCTCGAGGAAGCACGTGCACGCACGCTGCTGCTCATCGAGCCATTGAGTGAGCAGGATCTGCAC
This sequence comes from Gemmatimonadaceae bacterium, assembly GCA_036273715.1. Lineage (NCBI taxonomy): Bacteria > Pseudomonadati > Gemmatimonadota > Gemmatimonadia > Gemmatimonadales > Gemmatimonadaceae > Gemmatimonadaceae bacterium. The sequence continues at coordinate 72,757 of DASUHB010000064.1, read as the reverse complement.
CTGCAGCACGATTCGCTGATGAGTCCCGTGATCTGGGACCTCGGCCACATCGCGCACTTCGAGGAGCTGTGGTTGACGCGCAACCTGGACGGGCCCGTGGAGTTCGTCGAGATGCCGGGCCTGTACAACCCGTTCGAGCATCCTCGTCGCGTGCGTGGCGCGCTCCCGCTGCCGAGCCTGCGCGAGTGCCGCGCCGAGATGCACGAGATTCGTGGGCGCGTGCTCGAGCGCTTGCGCGCCGTGGACTTCGAGGATGGCGGCGATCTGCTGCGGGATGGCTACGTGTACGCGATGGTCGCGCAGCACGAATACCAGCACGACGAAACGATACTGCAGACGCTGCAGCTCAAGACGGGCGCACCGTACCGCGCGCCGCGCCGCGTGCGTCTGCCGGCGGCGCCGGCGCTCGCGCCTAACGATGCGCCGATGGTGTGCTTCCCCGGCGGGCGCGTCCCGATGGGAACCAACGACCGGACCCGTGCGTACGACAACGAGCGGCCGCGCCACGAGGTCGACATCCCGCCATTCTGGATCGACGTGTATCCGGTGACTAACGGAGCGTACCTGTCGTTCATGGACGCCGGCGGGTACGATAACCGCGCCTGGTGGTCGGACGCCGGGTGGCAGTGGCTCCAGGAAGCGCGCGTGTCCGCGCCGAAGTACTGGGAGTGCCGCGACGATGGGTGGTTCACGCGCAGCATGGATCTCGTCGAGCGCGTGGATGCATCGAAGCCGGTCTGCCACGTGTGCTACCATGAGGCGGATGCGTTTGCGCGCTGGGCCGGAAAACGCCTGCCGACGGAAGTCGAATGGGAAGCGGCCGCATCCTGGGATCCAGACGCCGGTTGCGCGCGTTCACATCCCTGGGGAGAGGAGCCGGCGACCATCGAGCACGCGAATGTCGACCAGTTGTCGTTCGGCACCGCGCGTGTAGGCGCCTATCCACGCAACATCTCGCCGATCGGCTGTCAGGGAATGATCGGCGATGTGTGGGAGTGGACATCGAGCGACTTCACAGGATACCCGGGATTCGAGAGCTATCCGTATCCGGAGTACTCCGAGGTGTTTTTCGGCGACGAGTACAAAGTGCTGCGCGGCGGCTCCTGGGCCACGCGTCCGGGAGCGATCCGCAACACGTTCCGCAATTGGGACTATCCGATTCGGCGCCAGATCTTCAGCGGATTCCGCTGCGCGCGGAGTGAGCCATGACAGCAGCCGCGGTGCGTCCGCCGTCTCCGTTGATCGAGGAAGTGCGTGACGGATTGTCGCGCGCGCAAAAGGAGCTCTGGCCCACGCTGTTCTATGACCGGCGCGGGTCGGAGTTGTTCGAAGAGATCACGCAGCTCCCCGAGTATTACCTCACGCGCACCGAGCGCGCGCTGCTGGCGACGCGGATGCCGCCGGTGATCGCGCGGCTGGCGCCGCGCACGTTGGTGGAGTTAGGCGCGGGCAGCGCGGCCAAGACGCGCCTGCTGCTCGATGCCATGCGCGCCGGCGGCGAGGCCGCGGCGTACGTGCCGGTCGACGTCAGCGCGGATTTTTTACGCGAGTCGGTGGTAAAGTTAGGCAGTGAGCTCCCGGGGCTGCGCGTGGTGCCGGTGGTGGCAGACATCAGCGCCGGCCTCGGCTTGCCGCGCGGGATGCCGCGGCCGGTGCTGTTCGCGTTCCTCGGCAGCACCATCGGCAATTTCGAGGAGCAGGACGCGATCGCGCTGTTGCGGCGCGTGCGCGATGCCATGTGTCCGGGCGACCACTTCCTCCTCGGCGTCGACCTGCAAAAGGACAGCCGGGTGATCGAAGCGGCGTACAACGACTCGAGCGGCGTGACGGCCGCGTTCAACGCGAACGTCTTGCGCGTACTGAATCGCGAGCTCGGCGCCGATTTCGATGTGCGCGATTTCTTTCACCGCGCGTGGTACAACCGCGAGGCGCATCGCATCGAGATGCACCTCGTCGCTCGGCGCGCGCTCGACGTGCACATCCCGCACATCGGCCGCGTGCCGTTCAGGGCAGGCGAGTCGATTCGAACGGAGATCAGCTGCAAGTACGACCGCGCGAGCGTACAGCGCATGTTCGACGACGCGGAGTTGGTCCTCGATGCATGGCTTGCCAACGAGGATCCAGCCTATGCGCTGGCGATCGCATCGCGCGGACCGCGCCGGTGACGAGCATTCCTCGCGGCGCGCGCGGACGCGCGCTCCTCGCGGCGGACCTCGCGCGACGGAGCTTCGCGCCCAACCGGGCGTCGACGCGGCGGATCGGCGCCGAGGTGGAGCTGCTGCCCATCGACAGCAGCACGCGCTGCATCGCGCCGCTCGAGGGTGAGCGCGGTGTGCTCGCGGTGCTGCGCCGGTTCGGCGCGTCGCGCTGCTGGTCGGAGACGCGGACCGAGAAAGGCACGCCGTCGTTCCATTTGCCTAACGGCGGCCGGTTGACGTTCGAACCGGGCGGGCAGCTCGAATACGCGGCACCGCCGGCCAGCGGCGCATCCGTCCTCGCCGGCGACATCAGGTCGGCACTGGAGCCGCTGCGACGTTACGCGTCGGCGGAGGGATTGGAGCTCGTGGCCGCCGGCATCGAGTCCGAGCGCGACGTGTGGTCGACGCCGCGGCAACTCGAGGCCGAACGCTATCAGCGCATGGAGACGTATTTCGCCGCCATCGGGCCGAGCGGCGCGCGGATGATGCGTCAGACGGCATCGTTCCAGGTGTGTCTCGACATCGGGGACTCGGATGCCGGACGACGGCGCTGGCGCATGTTGAACGCGGCCACGCCGTACATCGTCGCGATGTTCGCGAATTCGCCGCGATACGACGGTATTCTGACCGGGCACCAGAGCGTCCGTGCGGCGTGCTGGCGGCGGCTCGATCCCTCGCGCACCGGCGTGATTGGCGGCGACGATCCGGTGGCAGCGTACCTCGGGTTCGCCCTGGGGGCGCCCGACATGATGCGGCGTACTCGCGATGGGACGTACCGCTCGTTCGGTGACTGGATGGAGGCGGGCGACGCGACGCTCGACGAGTGGCATCGCCATCTCTCGACGCTGTTTCCGGAGGTGCGGCCGCGCGGCTACTTCGAGGTGCGCGGGGCCGATGCGATCGACCCGGCATGGTGCATCGCGCCGCTGGCCCTGTTAGGCGGCCTGGCGTACGATCGAACCGCGCTCGCCGACGCGCTGGACGCGTTGCACGCCCCCGGCGATCTACTGGAGTGCGCGGGCTACGCGGCGCTGCGCGATCCGGCGATCGCGGCGGTGTCCGTGCAATTGGTGGAGATCGGCCTGCAGGGATGCGCGCGCCTCGGCCCGGGATTCATCGCCGAGCCGGATCTGGCGCTCGCGCGGTCGTTCTTCGATCGATACACGCTGCGGCGCCGCTCGCCGGCAGACGACTGCCGCGACGCCGCCGCCTCGTCGGCTGCCTAACGTAAGTCACATCGCGAGGCGGGCGTTGTCGTAGGTGGGATCTCCCGTCACCTCTCGATCGACGTGCGGCGCGAGCCACGACGGCGGCGGCGGCGCATCGTCTGGTTGGGCCAGCTCGACCTCGGCCAATGTCAATGGTCGGTCGAGAAACTCGTCGATCGTCCATTCGACGTCGCCCTCGCGCACCAGATAACGGCGCTTGTGCACGCGCCGGCCGGCGGTCAGCGGCCACAGCGCATCGAACAGGTTCCGATCGATCTGGTCCTCCAGCTCCAGGCGCACCAGGCCATTTCCACCCTTGACCGTGCGATACCACCGCGTGACGCCGTCGGCGACGACCGCACGAACGCGTTCAGTGACGTGCCCGCCGGGCAGGTAGCCCTGCGCGATGTCCTGGACCGTGGTGGCCGGATCGCCTAACGGACCAGACGGAAGATCGCTGAGCAGGTACTTCCGCTCGATCTCGGTTCCCGCGGCGCGGCGCTGCGCGAGCCGTCCCGCGAGCTCGCGAACGCGATCGACGAACGGCCGCGACGCCGAGCCTGACCACTCGACCGTGAACGCGCCGAAGAGCGATTCTTTGCGCGCGTGGAGGCGCCGCGCCAATTCGAGCAGGCCCGCACGCGGGTCGCGGCTTCCTGAGGCAGTCGAGCGGACGCCAGCGAGCGAGCTGCCGTCGCGCACCATCGCGGCCAGACGCTGCGCTGCTTCGTGCGCCGCATCTTCCATTGCATCAGCGACGATGCCTCCAAAGAGGTGCGCGTCGTGCAAGTCGCCCAGCGTGTCCTGCAGCACGCGCAGCCGGTCGACTAACGGAGCGGCATCGGGCACAATCTCCGCGAACGGCTCGAGCGCGTACCGCAGATGCTTTGACGCGATCCGCGCGCGGTGCGCGCACCGCTGATCCACCGCATCGTGCACGCGCGCGAGTCTGCGCTCAAACCCATCGACGAGTGCTGCGAGTCGGAGTCCGAGCACGTGCGCGGCGTTCGGTGGAACCACGGGCTCGTCCAGGTGCACCGTGAGCTGCCAGGTGGACAGCGCGTGCTCGAGCCCCTCGCAAAGCGGCTCGAGCTGATCGGCGAGCCGCGCGTGCATCCGGGCGTCCTGCTCTTGCTTGGAAGCGCGCATCCGTTCGAGCAGCCATGCAGCGCCAGCGCGCTGGCGGCGAGTCAGCGAAGGCAGCTCGCGCTCGATCCACTCGATGTGGACTTGGGCGTCACGCCCGGCGCCGGTGGCCTTTGCCAACCGCCGCAGTTTCCGACGGCGTTTCTTGGAGAGGCTGTCGTCGAGCTCGTCATGGAAGGTGCGGTCGCAGCTTCGGAGCCGGCGGAGCGCGACACGAAGGTCGTGAAGCGCATCGGGCGCGCGTTCGTCGTCGCGGACATCGTACGCGGCGCGCGCTGCGGCGACATGCGCGAGCGCGATGCGTCGCGCTGTCTCGGCGGCGGGCCGATCCAGCGCGTCAGCGGGAAGCGAGATGTTCACGGCGGGCCAACGGGCTTTCGCCCGCGGTTATGTCTGGTTGGTTACTGGTGCTGACGAAACCAGAAAAAGGCGAGCTCTCCCACAATGAACGCCGCGACGGAGGCGAGCAGCACCGCCTCGGCCTTGGACGGTGCGGGGATCGATCGGAGCCAGCGTGAACGGCGGCGATAATCGTACATGAACGCTCTCGGTCGCATGCGCGCGGGAGTGCAACAATGTGATGCACCAGATGGCGCGTCAAGTCAGGAAATATTAACAGCATGACCGCATATCTGTTACAACGGATTTCGGGGACGGCATTTGTTTCCATCAGAAAGCATAGTGCACCGTCCCGTAGAATGAGCGCGGTTGTCCCGGGGACACGACGTGCCCTGCCACAAGCTCCGGGTACGCCTTGTCGAGCACGTTTCGCACGCCGACCTCGAGCTGGGCAACGCCGATCTGAATGAGGCCGCCGACGTGCAACAGGCCGTACGCTGGAAGCACGACCCCCGGCTCGTCGAACGGAGAGTACGGGCCGACGACATTTGTGCTAACGCGAATCCGCCAGGGCTGCGCGCGCGGCGTGAACTGCAAGGATGCGATGCCCACGTACTGGGCGGTGTTGTACACGCGGAGGCCCGACAGCGTATCGATGACGGACGGATCATCTTCTTGCTGCGTGATCAGCCGGTTGTAGCGGGCGTCGTTGAACGTCCAATCGGTCGACATCGAGAGCATGGGCGCGATCGGCGCCTCGAGCTCGACCTCGACGCCCTGGCGGCGGCTCGCGCCGCCGTTGCTCGACGCGCCGCTGAGCGGATTGAATGTCTGCTCGTTGCTGACATCCATACGGAAGACCGCGAGGGACCCGTGCACGTCGTTGTGATCGAGCTTGAGTCCGCTCTCGTACGCCCACGCGGTGATGAACGGGAGCGACGGGTCATCGATGATGCCATCGGTCGAGCGGAATCCGCGCGATACGTTCGCGTACACGCCCAGCGCATCCGTTAGGCGGAAGAGGGCGCCGAGTTTCGGCGACACGATGCCGCGGCTGTCGCCGGCCGTGAATTCGCCCTCCGGTGTGGAATGCGTGTCGACGAGATCATAGCGCGCGCCGAGGCTGAGCCGCAGTCTCGACGTCGCGTCGATGTCCGATTGGACGAACATCGCGCCCGACGTCTGCTTCGCGTGGACCAGCGTGGCAGCGGAGTCCGGCACGCGGTCCGTGGAGAACCAGTTCTGGTAGTGCGACTCGTCCCAGCGCGACTCCAAGCCGACCGTGAGGTCGGTGTGGGGAAGACTCCACGTGAGCGCACTGGTGGCGCCGAGTCCTGTGCGGTGATCGACTTCTTCGGTTTGGCTCCCGCTGCCCTCGAAGCGTCCGCCCGCCGGCGGAATGGTGAGAAAGAATTTCCAGTTGCCTTGCGTCGAGTACAGCGTGGTGCGCCACAGCATGGGGCCAGACAATAGTCTGAGACTGATACGTTCCTGTGCGCGATATTTTCGTCCGCCGTCGGTGGGATTGGACACGATGTCGTAGTCGCGCGCGGCAAACTCGTCTTCGCTGAGGAAACCGGGCGATTTCCATTGGGCGCCGTAGAGCTCGATGCCGCCGTCGATGCGCCAGGCGGACGAGAGGTCGTGTACGACGCGGAAGTGTCCCTGTTCGACATCGGACCGACTGTTAGGCCGCCAGCCGTCCTCGTGGTCCCAGCGGGCGCCGAATACGCCGCCGCCTTCCGGGCCGTGGTCGAAGCCGGTGAGGACGGTTGCATCGATGTGTCCTGCCGTGCCGGCATCGACCGTCGCTTCGCTGCCCTGCATGCGTTCGAGCGTGTGGACGTTCACGATGCCGGCGAGCGCGAAGTTCCCGAACAGCGCGCTCGTTGGGCCTTTGATCACGTCGATCGCTTGGACGGCGGAGGGAAAGATGAGTCCCCAGTCGTTGTAGCCTTCAGCGTGTCCGTTGATCGGCTCGTTGATGGGCACGCCATCGATCCAGAGGGCCAGATCCGTCGAATGGTCCGAGCTGAAGCCGCGAATCGACGCATCCGATGCGAAGCCGGGGCCCTGGCCCTGGAGGTGCACTTCGATGCCGGCGCTCTGTCGAAGGAGGTCCCATGGAGACGTCGCCGGCGTGAGCGCGATGACCGATGGCGAGACGGTGATGGCGGACTGCGGCTCGTTGCGTCGCACCGGGGCCGCGGTGACGGTCACGGTGGCGAGGCGCCTCGCGGTGGTGTCGCGTCGTACGACAGTGCCGCGTCGCACGACGGTGTCGCGTCGAGTCGTGGTATCGCGTCGGGTCGTGGTGTCGCGGGCGACCGTGTCGCGCGGCGTGGTCTGGGCGAAGGCCGGTGCGGCGCAGGCGAGCGCGAAGACTGCGGTGGCCACGCTTGTCCTCGACCGGCGATTCCGGCTCTCGGTTAGGCAGCAGAGCATGTGTCGTCCCGTATGTCGCGACCGTGGATCCGGCGTGGGACGGCACTGGGGCCATCGAAACCGGCGCGGTCAATCTCTTCAGAGTGCGCGCGACACGCGCCACCGGAGGACCGTTAGGCCGCGGTGGCACCGACGTGAGCGAGCGCGTGAGTGAACAGCGGCGAGGCGCGTCGCGCCTCGGGCGTGCATCACGCGATGGCGGGAGGTCCGTTGGCGAAGGGACGGGCGTGCGGCGCCGGCACCGGATGCGTCACCGGCGCGGCGGGAGTGTCGACGCGCAGCACGCGAACACCGGCGCCGGCGAGCGTCACCGACACCGCCGGGATACCGGCGAACGTCGCACCGGCGCAATCGCCGACGCAGGTGCAGTCGTGGTGCGTCGGGCCGGGCTGCTGGTCGGGGTTGTGCGGGAGCTGCGCCGCGCCGGCCATCGTCTGCCCGTTGGGCATGACCATGAGGCCGGCAACGCCGTCGTGCATCGGGCACCGATGCATGGCGGCAACCGGTTCGCTCACACACAGCACGAACCAGATCGCCAGGAGCGCGGAGCCGATGCGGGTGTACCAGCGGCGACGCATGGACGTAATGTCACCGCCCGACGTCTCTGACGCTAGGCCGTGCGGCCTCGCAGCTCAGAGATGAATGGTCGTGTCCCGGGGATGCTTGGCAGTATCGGAGGGATGCGTCGTGGTGTCGGATCGATGCTTAGTCGAGTCCGGCGCGAGCGTGGTCGTTGTGACGATGGCGGAATCATCGAGCGCGACAATGCGACCATCGCGTTCCACACTGAATCGCGTGCTGGCGCCGCCGGTGATCTCGACGCGATAGCAGCCCGGGTCGAGCGAGAGCGGACCGATGTGGGTTTCGTATCCGCGCGGAGGCACGCCGTAGGTGACGGTGTCGGGCGGGGCGCCCTTCGCGCCGCGATCACCGAAGGTCCAGTACGGCGTTCCGTCGCCGCAGCGCATGACCGTAAGGCCGTAGAAAAAGTCCGACGTGCGGCGCAGCAGTGCGAGATGAAAGAGAGGCAGTGGCCGCGCCGCGGGCGCAGTGTTGGGCGCGCCCGGATGGTCGCACGATGCCGCGGCGGCCACGGCTACTACTAATAGTGTAAGCGACACGCCGCCAACGAGTCGATGCGAGAGGCAGCGCCTCTTCAACCCGGCGTGCACGGCGGTCATCTTGCTCATGAGGAAGCGGCGCACCGGAGCTGCGCCGCGGTCACTGAAAGGGACTGAGGAGACTCGATGCGGCAATCGAAGGATACAGGAGGGCGGCGCGCGGCCGCGCGCGGCGTGTCGCGGGCGGCCGTCGCGAGACGCGCAGCGATCGCGTGTGCATCGGTGGCGCTATGCGTCGTGGGCGCGAGCGGATTCGCCGCGTTCCACACCCACCTCAAACGTTCGGCGCCGAGCAACGGGTCCACGTTAGGCGTACCGCCCAAAGCGCTCGAGTTCTGGTTCACCGAGAAACCGGAGCTGGCGGCGACCAGCGTCACGCTCAGCACGGCGGCCGGCGCGCCGGTTCCATTGGCGCCGCTCTCGTTGTCCGATGGCAGCGACACCGCGGCAGTCGTGGCCGCCGTGCGTGGTCCGTTAGCACCGGGGCCTTACCTGATCCGGTGGCGCACGATGGCCCGCGACGGCCATCCGGCACGCGGCGAGCTGACATTCACGCTGTCACCGTCTCGGTGATGCCCTCGAGTGGATCTCCAGTGAGCGGCGATCCATCGGGGGCTTCGAGCACGAAGCCGGCGTCGCGAATCATCTCCAGGTCGTCGCGCGCCGCCTGGCCGGGCGTGGTCAGGTAGTCGCCGATGAAGATGGAGTTTGCCGGATAGAGTCCCATCACCTGCATCGATCGCAAGTGCACTTCGCGTCCGCCGGCAATACGGAGCTCCTGCGATGGGAGCAGCAGCCGGAAGAGACACAAGACGCGCAGACAGCGGCGCGGGTCGAGCGCGCCGCGATCGGCGAATGGCGTGCCTGCAATCGGAATCAGGAAGTTGAGCGGGACGCTGCGCACCTCGAGCGCGCGCAAGGAAAGCGCGAGGTCGATGATGTCATCGTCGGACTCGCCCATGCCGACGATGCCGCCTGAGCAGGTCTTGAGCCCGGCGGCCCGCACGTGCTCTACCGTTAGGCGGCGGTCGTCGAAGGTGTGCGTGCTGCATACTTCGGCGTGGAACCGTTCCGAGGTGTTCAGATTGTGATTGACCTGCGTGACGCCCGCGTCGCGCAGGCGGCGCGCCTGCTCTTCGCTCAGCAATCCGAGACACGCGCAGACGCGCAGGTCGTACGTGCTGCGGATGGCGCGTACCGCGTCCAACACTTTCTGAAAGACCCGCTCGCCGGGCGTGCGACCGGAGATCACGAGACAGAACGTGCCGGCCTTGACGCTTGCCGCGCGCTCGGCCGCGGCGAGGATCTTTTCGCGCGCGAGCAGCGGATACTTGGCGATTTCCGCCGTCGAGATCGCCGACTGCGAGCAGTAGTGGCAGTCCTCCGGACACAGGCCGCTCTGCGCGTTGAGCAGGAAGTGCAATCGCACGCGGTTCTGCCAATAGTGGCGCCGCACGCGGTAGGCAGCGGCGAGCTGCGCGAGCAGCGCTTCGTCCGGCGCCGCGAGCACTGCGCGCGCATCTTCGCGCCTAACGATTTCGCCGGCCAGCGACTGTCCGGCGAGCGCATCCCAATCGCGGAATTCGTACTCGTACGTCATCGATTCACACGTCCTTCGTCGACAGAGTGTCCGAGCCTGGCGCGGGCGATCAGCTCGCGCAGTCTGCTTGCCGCGGCGGTGCGCGCCAGCGACGCATGGTCGGCCGGCGCGGGGAGCCAAGGGAAGCTCACCACCGGCGTATCCGGAAGCAACGCCTGGAGCGATTCGAGGTTCGTGGCGCGTGCAACATCCGGCGGGGCGCCGTCGATTTCATTCAACACGACGCCGAGCACCGGCACGGCGGCATCTCGTAGTGCGTACACCGTGAGCAGCGTGTGGTTGATGGCGCCGAGTCGATTGGCCGCGACGACGATTGCATCGAGGGCCCAACGCCGGAAGAGCGTGACATAGGTGTCGCGTTCGGTGATCGGAACGAGGACGCCGCCGGCGCCCTCGACGAGCACCGCATCGGCGTCGGTCGAAAGGCGGCGCTGCGCGCCGTCGAGGACGTCCATCGAGATCGCGCGGCCGGCGCGTCGTGCGGCCATCCACGGAGCGAGCGGTTCGCCGAGCACGATGGGACACACATCGCGCATCGGCGCGGCGGTGCCGGCAGCCGACGCGAGCGCGCGTGCGTCGGATGCCGGGTCATCGGCGGCGACGCCGGTCTCGACCGGTTTCATCGCGGCGACGCGAAGTCCGTCGGCACGCATGAGGCCGAGGAGCGCGCGGCTGACGGTGGTTTTGCCGACGCCGGTGTCGGTTCCAGTCACGCCTAACCGGATCATCTGGACTCGAGAAAGCGCTCGATGACGCGATAGATCACGGCGAGATCGTCGGCGGTGGTGCAGAACGGCGGCAGCACGTAGACGACGTTGCCGAGCGGGCGGAGCAGCACGCCGTTGCGGAGCGCGAATGCGCCAAGTTCGCTGCCGACGGAGCTGAGATACCCCTCCTCGCCATCGACGTCGAATGCGGCAATGGTGCCGAGCACGCGCGTTCGACGCACGCGCGGGTGCGCCGCGAGCCGCGCCATGTGCTCGCGATGCGCTCGCTCGATGGCCTCGCGGCTCCGCGCCGAGTCGGCGTCGAGGAGCGCGAGGCTGGCGCGTCCGGCGGCGCACGCGATGGGATTGGCCGTATACGAGTGTCCATGAAACAGCGTCCGCCGGCGATCCTGACTCCGAAATCCCTCGAAGATGCGCTCCGTCGTGATCGTGGCGCCGAGCGGGAGCGCGCCTCCCGTTAGGCCCTTGGACAGGCACATGATGTCGGGCGCGACGCCGGCGCGCGCGCAGGCGAAGAGGGGTCCCGTGCGTCCGAACCCCGTCAGCACCTCGTCGGCGATCAGGAGCACGTGCGCCTTGGCGCAGCACTCGGCGAGCGCGCGCAAGGTGTGCTCGGACCAGACGCGCATGCCGCCGGCGCCGAGCAGCAGCGGTTCGACGATGAGGGCGGCGAGCTCGGAGCCGCGCCGGTCGATGAGCGTGCGTAAGGCGGCGACGGTGTCCCCATCGACGGGATCGGGGAGCCGCTCGACGGACCAGAGGCGGTCGGCAAAGGGATCAGTGAACGTGCCGCGGGCGCTCACGCTCATGGCGCCGAAGGTGTCGCCGTGATAAGCGTGTTCGAGGGCGGCGATGAGCGGGCGGCTTTCGCCGTTGTTGCGCCAGAACTGGAGCGCGGTCTTGACCGCGACCTCGACGGCGGTCGAGCCGTCGTCGGAGAAGAACACGCGCGTTAGGCCGGGCGGCAGCACGTTCACGAGCTCGGCGGCGAGGCGCGCGGCGGGTTCGTGGGTGCACCCGGCGAAGATCACCTGCTCGAGGGTGGCCGCCTGCTCGGCGATTGCGGCGGCGATCGCCGGATTGCAGTGCCCGTGGAGCGTGACCCACCACGAGGAAATCGCGTCGAGCAGGACGCGACCATCGGCGGTATGCAGACGTGCGCCCTCGGCGCGGACGATTGGGACCGGCAGTGGTGCGGTGCCGTGTTGGGTATACGGGTGCCAGACGTATCGCGCGTCGAGCGCGGCCCACGCGGCGGCGGTCACGAGCCGCGCCGCGGCAGCAGGTCGCCGAGGGCTTCGAGCAGGCGCGCGATCTGTTCGAGCGTGTGGGCCGCGCTGGCGGTGATGCGCAGCCGCGAGCTGCCTAACGGGACGGTCGGCGGCCGCACGGCGCCGACGAGCAGGCCGCGCGCCCGCAGCGCGGCGCCCAGCCGAGCCGTTTCGGCGGCGTCGCGGATGATCACGGGAATGATGTGCCCGTCGGCGCTGCCGGCGGCATCGTAGCCGAGGGCGCGCAGGCCGTCGCGGATCGAGCGCGCGTTGGCGCGCAGGGCATCGCGGCGCCAGGGTTCCGTCTCGACGATGCGCAGGGCTTCGAGCGTGCCCGCCGCGAGCGCGGGCGGCGCGGCGGTTGTGAACACGAACGCGCGGGCGCGATTGAGCAACCAGTCGCGCAGCGGGTGCGAGCCGGCGATGAACGCGCCGGTGGTTCCCATAGCCTTGCCAAGGGTGCCCATGGCGACGTCGACGTCGCGCTCGACATCGTAGTGCTCGGCCGACCCGCGGCCGGTTGCGCCTAACACACCGGTGCCGTGGGCGTCGTCGACGTAGGTGTACGCGCCGTGCTCGCGCGCCAGCGCCACCAGCGCGTCGAGGGGGAAGACGTCGCCGTCCATCGAAAACACGGCGTCGACGACGATCCATCGACGACCCGTGTGGCCGGCGTCATCGCGCAGCAGATCGTCGAGCCGATCGACGTCGAGATGCGGAAAGATCCTGACCTCGGCGCGCGACAGCCGGCATCCATCGATGAGTGACGCATGGTTGAGGGCGTCGGCGTAAATGATGTCGCCCCGGGAGGCGAGCGCCGGTATCGCACCCGTGTTGGCGGCGTAGCCGCTGGAAAAGAGCAGCGCGGCTTCGGTCCCCTTGAACACGGCGAGCGCTCGCTCGAGCTGCTCGTGGAGCTCGTTCGTTCCGGAAATGAGTCGGGCGGCGGCCGCCCCCGTGCCTTCACGCGCGAGCGCGGCCGCTATCGCACTGGCGATACGCGGATCGCCGGCCAGGCCCAGGTAGTCGTTAGACGAGAAGTCGACGGCCGCGCGCCCGTCGGCGGACACAGCGGCGCCCCGGCGGCCGCGCACCGCATGCGTCTCGCGGCGCAAGTCCGCATGGTCGAGCACGGCGAGGTCGCGGCGAAGCAGAGTATCGAGCGCCGAGGAAGATTGTGCGATCGCACGAGTTGGCATGGTGCGGAGACTACGCGCGCTGATGACGCGCGGTCAAGCGCTTGCGGTACCGGTTCTTCTCCTGAGCGAGTGGCCGGGATGCTGTTCCCTCATGGCTTGCATCTACGTTCATGAAGACGCGGACACAGCAGGACACAACGGACAAAGCACCGACAAAAATCAAAGCCTTGGTGTTGCTCGTGTCGTGTCCGTTGTGTCGTGCTTTGTCCGCGTCTTCATGAGCGTAGCACTCTGACCGTCCGGCACGCCTCACGATCCATGTTCTACCATTCGTTCGATTTTTTTCCCGACCACGTTCCCGGGAATTCCCGAAGAGCCCAACAAACAACGAATGATGTTCACGAGCCGAGCTGGATCCAGCGCGGAGCAGCCGAGCGATCCAAACTGTACCTCTATCCTTGCGGGACGTTGTATTGACGCCGCGAGTGCCTCGGCGTAGCATCGCAAAATGGAGGGGCGCGCGCGGCGGGCTCGCGATGCGACCCGATCTGGCCGACGAGCGCGGAGTGAGATCGAATGAGTAGCGACGTGACGCGCCGAGAGTTCGTGATTGGCACGGCGGCCGCAGCGGCGGCCGCGACCATCTGGCCGCGACGCGCGCTGGCTGCACGGCGGCGATGGTTCTCGGGCGCTGCGAGCGACCCCAGCATTGTGCAACCATTCGATCTCGCGCGCGTCCAACTGCGCCCCGGTCCGTTTCTCGATCAAACTGAAATTGCGCGCCGTCATCTGCTGAGCATCGATCCCGACCGGCTGCTGCACATGTTCCGCATCACAGCCGGTCTTGCATCATCGGCCCAACCTCTCGGCGGTTGGGAAGCGCCGGTGAACGAGCTGCGCGGGCATTATACCGGGCACTTCATGTCGGGGTGCGCGCTCATGAGCACGAGCATGCGCGATCCGGAACTGCGGAAGCGCGGCGCGTACGTGGTGAGCGTCCTGGCGCAGTGCCAGCAAGCACATGGCAACGGGTACGTCAGCGCGTTTCCCGAAGAGTTCTTCGACCGATTGCGCGAAGGGAAGAACGTGTGGGCGCCGTTCTACACGATCCACAAGATCATCGCCGGGCTGTTGGACACGTACGCGTACACCGGCAACGCGCAGGCGATGACGGTGCTCACGGGTCTGGCCGCGTGGACGCGCGGCTGGGTCTCTCCGTTAGGCGACGAGGCGATGGCGCGCGTGCTCGAGCGCGAGTACGGCGGAATGAACGAAGTGCTGTACAATCTCTCGGCGGTGACCGGCGATGCGCAGTGGGCGCAGCTGGCGCACCGGTTCGACCACGAGCGGGTGTTCGCGCCGCTGGCCATGGGGCGCGACGAGCTCAAGGGACTGCACGTCAACACGACCATTCCCAAGATCATCGGCGCGGCGCGCCGGTACGAGGTCGTCGGCGATGCGCGGTACCACGCAGTCGCCGATTACTTCTGGCGAGAGGTCACGGGGCATCGCGCGTACTGCACCGGCGGGACGAGCAACGGCGAAGGATGGCAGGCGGAGCCCGATGTGCTGTCGACGCAATTGAGCGGATACACGCAGGAATGTTGCACGACGTACAACATGCTCAAGCTGACGCGCCATGTATTCGGTTGGACTGCCGATCCGCGGTGCGCGGACTTTTACGAACGCGCGCTGTTCAACGGCATCCTGGGGACGCAGCATCCGGCCGACGGGATGACGCTGTACTATGTGCCGCTCGCATCGGGCTACTGGAAGTTGTTCGGTCATCCGAACGAGTCGTTCTGGTGCTGCAACGGGACGGGACTCGAGTCGTACTCGAAGTTCGGCGACAGCATCTATTTTCACGACGACGCGGGCGTGTACGTGAATCTGTTCATCGCGTCGGAGCTGGACGATCGGGAGCGGGGCGTGCGCCTCACGCAAGAGACGCGGTTTCCGCTCGAGGAATCGACGCGCCTCACCGTGCACTGCGCGCGCCCGACGCGCTTCGCGATGCGCGTGCGTGTGCCTTACTGGGTTGGGCGCGCCGGTTCGGCGACGCTCAACGGCCGGCGGCTGGACGCGTTCGCGGGTCCGAGCAGCTATCTGGTGGTCGACCGCACGTGGAAGGATGGCGATCGGCTGGAGATGGCGCTGCCGATGGGCCTGCACGCGGATCCGACGCCGGACAATCCGGCCGTGCAGGCCCTGATGTACGGGCCGCTGGTGCTCGCCGGCCGGTTAGGCAGCGCCGGCTTGACACCCGATGTGCTGCGCGCCGAGCCCACGAAGCCCCGCACCGTCCCCGAGTACAAGGCCGATCCCGTGCCGGCGCCGTCGTTCACGGCATTGGACGCCGATCCGTCGGCGTGGATCACGAAGCGGTCGGCCGCCGGAGCGCCGCTCGAATTCCACACCGTTGGGCAGGCGACGGACGTGACGCTGGTGCCGCTCAACACGGTCATCGACGAGCGGTACGCGGTGTACTGGAACGTGACGCCGCGCGGCGCATGAACGGCCGACGGCGCGGGGCCGAGTGACGGGTCCCGTCTCGCGGCGGGACGCCCTCAAGATTCTTGGCGCGACCTCCGCAGGCGCGCTCCTCGGCGCGCCTAACGGTGGGTTGTGCGGCGCAGAGGCCGTGGCGCGGGCCGCGGCGCCCATCGAGGTGCTCCCGCTCACGTCCACGAGCGAGGTATTCGTTCCGCCGCGCGGACGCGCCTACGACAAGTTCAGCTTGGATTTCCCCGAGCCGTCGGTCGCGTTTCAGGGCTACCGCTTCGGCGTGCTCGTGTTCACGTACGAGAACGTCTACGGGCTGGACGGCGGCGCAATGCACGCAGCATCCGTCGGCGACGGAATGCGCGTGGATTGCGATCGGCTGGTCTGGGCGGGCGGACAGGAGCACACGTCAGGCCGCGTGACGCTCGACCTGCGGCGAGAGGGGGAGCGCGCGCTGACGTGGACCGTGCGCGCGTCCATGCCGAAGCGCATCAAGGCGATCACGACCATCGTGCGCGGCGTGCCGCGCGGGCGCGTCTCGGCATCGGGCGCGCCGTTTTTCGATCCGCACGACGACGAAATGCTGCTTGGCTATCCGTTCAGCGGCGGCGATCTCTTTGGCCCGGGCGAGGCGGGCGGCATGCCCACGCCGCTCGCGATCATCCAGACGAGCGACGGATCCTTCATCTCGATGTCCTCGCTCGATGATCGCGTGCGGACTAAACGCTTCTACTTTCAGCCTGGCGAACGCGCATATCGCGTCGAGGCCGTGCACGAGACCGAGGGCTGGCTTCCCCAATCCGATGTGACCACACCGACGTGGCGCTTGGCGCGGGAGACGACGCTCGCCGCGGCGGTGACGCCTCACTTCGCGCACCTGCGCGAGGCCTATCGCCTAACGCAGTGGGATGCGCGTCGAGACGTGCCCGACTGGCTCCGCCGCACGGCGCTCGTGCTGACGCTGCACGGCATGCATTACACAGGCTATGTGTTCAACGATTTCGCGCGCATGCTCGAGATCGTGCGTTGGGCAGCGGCGCGCATTCCCGGCGAACGCATGTTGGCGTTTCTGCCATCGTGGGACGGCCGGTACTATTGGGATTATCCGCGGTACCGCGCGGCCGATCGGTTAGGCGGCGAAACCGGACTGCGGCGTCTCGTGGCGGAAGGCCACGCGCTCGGCGTCAAATTCATGCCGATGTTCGGCGCGAACGCGGCAAACCGGCACGCGGAACACTTCGCCCGGATCGCCGGCGCCGCGACGGCAAAGATCGACGGCGACCCACTCGACGTGAATTGGGTCGACTGGGACAACGACCGTCATCAGGAAGGATGGCTGTCGTACATGAATCTCGGCATCGATGCATGGCGCAGCTGGTTGTCCGCCCGGATTCTGGATGCGATCGAGCGATACGATGTGGACGCGTACTTTCTCGACATCGCTGGCGGATGGGTGAACAACCCGCACGCCGACATGCACGAGGGCACGCGCCGGCTGGTGCACGACATTGCGCGCGCACATCCGCACGTGCTCGCCTGCGGCGAGATGCACTACGATGCCTTGCTCTCGTTCCTGCCGCTCTACCAGTCGTTCTCGCAATGGGAGGTTCGCGACCAGGTCGAGCGGTATGCGCGGTTCTTCCAGCATTTGAGTCATCCGGCGCCCGGGCGCGGCAGCAGCGGTGTGCACGAATCCGGATTCAACGCGTGGAACCCGCACACGCTGTCGCTTCGCGAGGGGCAGATTCCGACCCTCGCCATCGTCGACGACACGTTCTCCAGGTACAGAAGCGAGATGGAAGCGGTGGTTGCGAGGGCGAAGGAGATGGCCGGCGCCTAACGCACGGGTCACCAGATATCGCCGACGGTAAAGCCCTCCTGAAACGGGTCGGTCGGGTCGACGACGTACGAGCTGAACCCGGTGATCCAGGCCTGCCCGCTGAGCGTCGGCACGACGGCCCGATAGGCTCCCACCATCGTCTCGGCCACGAGGCGCCCGGTGAACACGGTGCCTAACACGCCCTCGTGCTGGAAATCTCGCTCCAGCGGCAGCAGGCCGCGGGCGTGCAGCGTCGCCATCTTCGCGCAGGTGCCCGTGCCGCACGGTGAGCGGTCGATCGCGCCGGTCCAGGTGGCCGGCCGGTTCCAGTCCAGCGTGCCCGTCGACACCACCACCGCATTGCGCGCGTGCGCACTCGGCGACGATGGCGCGCCGGACAGTTGGGCGATGGTGATGCCGCTGAAGCCCGGCTGCTCGGGATGCGACACGGGCAACTGCTCGCGGGCCGCCGCCTTGATCATCTCGCCCAGGCGCACGATGTCGCGCCCCTCGTCCGGCGTTAGGCGGAGGCCGAAGCGGCCGGCATCGGCGATCACGTAGAACATCCCGCCGTACGCGACGTCCACCGGCACCGTGCCCAGGTGCGGCACTTCGACCGGCGCATCGAGGTGCACGGCGAACGACGGCACGTTCCGGAACGTGACTCGCTGCACCTTGCCGTTAGCACAATCGGCGCGCACGCGTACGAGACCCGCGGGCGTCTCGAGGGTCAGTTCGGTCACCGGCTCGCGCATCGCAAGCATGCCGGTTTCGAGCAGGACGGTGGTGACGCAGATCGTGTTGGTGCCCGACATGCCGGGATACTCGACCTGCTCCATGATCACGAAGCCCGCATCGGCCTCGGGATGCGTCGGCGGAAGAATGACATTGCAATTGGCGGCCGGATAGCCGCGCGGCTCGCGCAGCATGCGCAGCCTGAGTGCGTCGGCATGGTCGCGCAGATGGCACATCTTCTCGAACATCGATGCGCCTGGCACGTCGAGCACGCCGCCGACGATCACCCGACCGGGCTCGCCGCACGCGTGTGCGTCGACGGCGTGGATCATGGAGGCGAATCGCATCGCGCTACAGCCAGGCGTGAAAGCGGCGGATGTACCAGGTCTTCACGACCTGGGTGAGCAACCCGTACGACAACAGAATGCCGAGCAGCCACAGGAAGTAGCTGCCGGGAAGCGGCTCGAGGCCGACGCGTTCGCCTAACGTGATGAACGGAAGCGCGATGCCGATCACCATGATCGTGGCCGTGAGCGCGAGCACCGGCCACGCCGCACGGCTCTTGAGGAATGGGACTTTGGCGGTGCGGATCATGTGGACGATCAGCGTTTGCGAGAGCAGGCCTTCGACGAACCACGCCGATTGGAACAGCGCCTGATGCGGCACGGCGTTCGCCTTGTACACATACCACATGAGGAGGAACGTCGCGACGTCAAAGATGGAGCTGATCGGCCCGATGCAGACCATGAATCGGCCGATGTCGTCGGCCTTCCAGATTCGCGGCCGCGCGAGGTAGTCGGCATCCATGTCGTCGAACGGAATCGAAATCTGCGAGATGTCATACAGCAGATTCTGGATGAGCAGCTGAATCGGCAGCATCGGCAGGAACGGCAGGAACGCGCTGGCAATGAGGACGCTGAACACGTTCCCGAAGTTCGAGCTCGCCGTCATTTTGATGTACTTCATGATGTTGCCGAACGTCTTGCGTCCTTCGATGACGCCTTCTTCGAGCACCATCAAGCTCTTCTCGAGCAGGATGATGTCGGCGTATTCCTTGGCGATGTCGACGGCCGAGTCGACGGAAATGCCGACATCGGCCTCGCGCAGTGCGCCGGCATCGTTGATGCCGTCGCCCAGGAAACCCACCGTGTGGCCGCGGGTGCGCAGGGCGCCGACGATGCGCGTTTTCTGCGTGGGCGTGAGCTTGGCGAAGATCGTCGTGCGCGCGGCGAGGTCGCCCAGCTCGTCGTCGGACAGCGCTTCGAGGTCCGCGCCTAACGCAATGTCGCCGGGCTCGAGGCCGACGTCGTGGCACACCTTGCGCGCGATGACGTCGTTGTCGCCGGTGAGGATCTTGACGGTGACGCCATGGTCGCGGAGCGCGGTGAGCGCCGGCCCGGCGGTTTCCTTGGGCGGGTCGAGGAAGCCGATGAAGCCGGCGAGGATGAGCGACGACTCGTCGCCAACGGTGTAGGCGCGATCCTGCGCGGGGAATTCGCGATAGGCCACGGCGACGACCCGCAATCCATCTTCATTCAGCTCGCGCGCGAGATCGATCGCGCTTTCCGCGGCGTCGTCGGTGAGCGGCGTGACGACGTCTTCATCGCGGACCTGCGAGCAGACGGCGAGGATCTCTTCGGCGGCCCCCTTGCAGATGAGCACGTGCGCGGTCTGCTTTTCCTCGAGCACCACCGACATGCGCTTCCGCGCGAAGTCCCACGGAATCTCGTCGACTTTGCGGAAATCCCGTTCGACGCGCAGTTCGTCGCTCAGATCCTTGTGCTCGAGCACGGCGCGGTCGAGCAGGCTGCGCAGGCCCGTCTGATACGTGCTGTTGAGGTAGGCGAGGGCGAGCACCGACTCGTCGTCCTCGCCGACGACGTTCAAGTGTCGCTCGAGAATGATGCGATCCTGCGTGAGCGTGCCCGTCTTGTCGGTGCACAGCACATCCATCGCGCCGAAATTCTGAATGGCGTTGAGGCGCTTGACGATGGTCTTGTGGCGCGCCATGACCACCGCGCCCTTGGCGAGGTTCGCGGTGACGATCATCGGCAGCATTTCCGGCGTTAGGCCGACGGCCACCGCGACGCCGAACAGAAACGCCTCCAGCCAGTCGCCTTTGGAGACGCCGTTGATCACGAAGACGATCGGCACCATGACCAGCATGAACCGGATGAGCAGCCAGCTCACCTTGTTGACGCCGATGTCGAACGACGTGACGGGGCGGCGGCCGATGAGGCTGCGGGCCATGGCGCCGAAGTAGGTCCGATCGCCGGTCGCCACGACGACGGCGGCGGCGGTGCCGCTGACCACCGACGTGCCGAGGAAGCCGATGTTGCGCAGCTCGCCTAACGTGACGCGGCCGGAGGCGACGTCGACCGGCGCGTCGCCCTTCTCGACCGGCACCGCTTCGCCCGTCAGAGCCGATTGACTAACGAACAGGTCTTTCGCCGAGAGGAACCGCACATCGGCAGGCACCATGTCGCCGGCTGAGAGCGCGATCACGTCGCCGGGCACCAGCTCCTCGATCGGCACTTCGCGGCGACGCGGCCGCGGCGACGGGTCGTCCTCGGATGGCTCGTCGGTGCGCTCGACCGTGGCGCCGGTGCGCACCATCGCTTTGAGCGCGAGCGCGGCGCGGTTCGACCGGAACTCCTGGACGAATCGCAGCAGCGCGCTGATCGTGACCATCACCGAGATGACGATCACGGCTTTTACGTCTCCGGTGGCGTACGACACGACGCCCAACACGGCGAGCACGCCGATGAACGGATTGATGAACGCGTGGACGAGCTGCATGTACCACGCGGGCGCCCGTTCGTGCGCGATTTCGTTGAGGCCGATCTCGTCGCGGCGCTGATCAGCCGCGGCCGTCGTTAGGCCGTGGCGGGTGGTGGCCAGGCGCTCGAGCGCGGCCGTCCAGTCTGCGCCCGCATAGACGAACAGCGCCTGCGCCCGCGGGTCGCCCGCGCCGGCGCCGGGGTCGTTGGGCGTGCGGCCGCCCGGGCGCAGGCGCAGGAGCTCGAGCGCCTGGTCCGTCCACTGTGTCCCGCGCGCCCCCGGGCGCAGCGACGTCATCGGCATCGCGATCGCGTCCTCCCGTTCCGACACAACGGCCCCATCGCCCGGGAGTGAGCGAAGGGGCCGATCGGCGCCAGCCGGGCTCCCGAGGTCGGGAAGCCCGTGCTCTCACTCGTTTGAGCTTTGGCACCGCGTCCCGTGAGAGATTCCATCTGGAATCCCAGCCACGTTAGGCAAACCCTTGCTCGGGAGTGCCTGCTCTACCACGGTCGAAGCCTCTCTCGAGACCGCCGGGCAGTGGCCTGTGTGTGACGCGGGAACCTCGCCTACCGAGCTGCATGGCGGCGCGGCACGCTTGCGCCGTGCGCCGGCGCGCAGCATAACCCCGCCCCCGAGGGGTGTCAACGGCGCAAAGAATCCAACGACTCGCGCACGGTCGGTGTATGATGCATGCTCACCGCGACGCGCGTGCGTCGCTCGCATGCCTCGAGCCGGAGATGATCGATGCGACGGATGACCCTGCTGACACTCGCGAGCGCCGCGGCAGCCGCGCTTGCGCTCGGACCCGGGGCTGCCGCCGCACAAGGATATCCGGGCGGCGGCGGCATGGGCGGAATGGGTGGCATGGGACGGCGCGGATTCGGAGGCAACCGTGGCGGCCAGCGCCATCAGATGTCCGAAGACGATACCCAGAAGCGCTTCGAAGACATGGCCGCGCTCAAACCCGCGCTCAAAGACATCAAGCTCGAGAATGCGCAGAAGGACACGCTCGACAAACTCGAGAAGGCGTTCCGGCCCCAGTTGGGCGACTACGGCCGTGCTTTGTGGACGCTGATGCAGGACGGCAGCGCCGATCCGGACTCGGCCAAGTCGCTGCGCACCGGCGCGCGACAGCTGCGCGATCAGGAGTTCGGCGATGCGCGCGCCCTGTTGACGCCCGATCAGCAGCCCAAGTTCGACGCCAACGTGCAAAAGATTCACGATGAGGACGAGAAGCGCGACCAACAGATGCGCTCGCGCATGGGTGGCGGGAACGGCCCCTGACGCCCAACGGTCTGGCTCGCCAGCCGGTATTCGTAGCGGGTGGTCTGGCTGTCCGGTTCGCCCGGTGAGCGTCATCCCGTGAGAGGAATGCGCCGATCGTGTCGTGTCCGGTGGATGTCCAATCCGCGCCCGTGTGGGGCGTTGCGACCCGCGTGAGCGCGGTCGTGGAATCGAGCGTCCCCGAGTCGTCGGAGCGCGCGCGCGCGTTCGCGGAAGAAGCGGCGCTGCTCGCGCGCGTGCAGCGCGGCGATGTGGCGGCGTTCGATCTCGTGGTGCGGCGCTACATGCGCCGGGCGTTCGCGATCGCCTATCGTGTGTTAGGCCATCGCGAGGACGCCGAAGATCTGGTGCAGGACGCGTTTCTCACGGCCCTCGAGCGGATCGCATCGTTCGATCTGTCGCGCCCGTTCGGACCGTGGTTCTTCCGCATCGTCGTGAATCGCGGTCTCAATGCGCGGAAGTCGCGAGCGATTCGACGGACGGAAGCGATGCCGCTGGACACGCTCGAGGCCGCCGAGCCATCGCCGGCCGGCCTGTACGACCGCACGGAAATCCGCGAGCGGTTCCAGGCCGCGTTGGGCGGATTGTCGCAACGTCAGCGGTTGATCGTGGAGTTGGCAGACATCGACGGCATGTCGGGCGTCGAGATCGCGGCAATGTTAGGCGTTTCACAAGGGACGGTGCGCTGGCACCTCCACATGGCGCGGCACGCGTTGCGAAAAGCGCTCGCGCCGCTGCGCGGAGAACGGAACGATGAGTGACGAACAGCACGGCCGACTCGAGTCGGAGCTGAGGGCGCAGCTCGAGCGCGTGTCCGGCGAGCCGCCGTACGACGAGGTGGACTGGGACGCGCTGGCGCGCCGGATCCACGTCGCTGCGTTAGGCAGCCGCGCGGTGGCGCGGCCGCGGCGCTGGTGGGAGCACGCGGCACGCTGGACGCGGGCGGCAGTGCCGCTGGCCGTGGCGGCGGCGATCGCGGCGTTCGCGCTCATCATGCACGATCGGTCGGTGCCCGAATCGAGCGAGGCCGCGCCAACGCTCATCGAGGCGGTCACCGGCGCCGCGCCCGACCAGGACGTGTCAGTCTCCATCGTCGGCCAACCGACCACCGAATCGTTCGCCGCCGAGGTGCTCGCGCAATGACGGCTCCGCGTGGGGATCGACCCGACGGCGCCTTCTCGCCGCGCGCAATGGCGGCGGTCGTCGTGGCCGTGACGCTGATTGCCGGCATTCTCGTCGGCATCGGCCTCGACCGTGCCTTCTTCCGGCCTCGCCGCCCTCCGTTCGGGGCATTCGGGGTGATGCGCAACCCCGTTAGGCCGAACGCGGACAGCGCCCGGGCGCACATGCTCGCCGGGCTCGCCCGCCAGCTGCGCCTGACGCCGGATCAGGAGGCGCGCATCGATACCATCATGATGCGCCGGATGGCGATGCTGGACTCGATCCGCAAAGCGACGAGCCCGCAGGTTCGCGCGCTCATCGGCGCGACCCGGGCCCAGATCGACAGCGTGCTGACCCCGGAGCAGCGCGACAAGTTCCGATCGCTCCGGCAGCACCGCCGCGGGCGCCGCTTCCGGCCGGACAGCGCCGGGGGCCGGCCGTAAGGCTTTCGCCTAACTGGAGCCGGCGCCCGATGCAGCGGCCAGCTTGATGCCGCTCGGCGCCATGGGCAGGCTGCGCAGCCTGACGCCGGTCGCCTCGAAGATCGCCGCCGCCACCGCCGGCGCGAGCGCCATGATCGGCGCCTCACCCGCACCCATCGATGGTTCATCGGGGCGATCGACCAGCACGACATCGATCGCCGGCGCATCGCTGAACCGCGGCACGCGGTAGTCGGCAAGGTGCGCGTTGCGAATCACTCCGTGATCGAACTCGATGGCCTCGAACAGCGCACCGCCCACGCCCTGGACGAGCGCGCCGGCAATCTGATTGCGCAGGCCATCCGGATTCACGATCGCGCCGCAATCGAACGCCGTCACGGCGCGCACGATCCGCACGTCGCCCGATCCGCGGTCGACCGACACTTCGGCGCACGTGGCCACGTAGCCGCCTTTCTCGAATCCGCAGGCCACACCGATGCCGTGTCCCGGCTGACGACTCGTGCCCTGCCAACCGAACTTGTCGGCGGCCTTCTGCACGACGTCGCGGAGCCGCGGATCATCGATGTTCTTGAGGCGAAATGCCACCGGATCCATATCGACCATGTGGGCGAGCTCGCTGACGTGCGACTCGCGCGCGAAATGATTGGCCGTCGCTGCCAGGGCGCGATACGAGCCCTGGCGCAGCGGTGACACCGACGGGTGGAACGTGACGCGTTGATTGGCGATGGGATACGGCGGACGGATCGCCGCTGGACCGGAGTTGTAGTTGTCGAAGGTCCAGGCGGTGATGGTGCCGTCCGCATCGACGCCGGCATCGACGTCGATCACGCCGGCCGGCCGGAAGTACGCCCAACGGAATTCTTCTTCGCGCGTCCACACGAGCTTGACCGGTTTGCCGAGCCGCTTGGCGAGCCGCGCGGCTTCGACGGCCGCTTCACCGGTGTGCTTGCCGCCGTAGCCCGATCCCGTATCGGGGACGATGACGCGAACGCGATCGTTAGGCATCCCGACCGCCTGCGCCACCTGGTCGCGCACGGCGAACGGGCGTTGCGTGCCCGTCCAGACCGTCAGCCGGTCGCCGTCGCGTTCATGCGTGACCTGCGCGAGCGCGGCGCGCGGCTCGAGCGGCACGTGCGCGATGTACGCGACCGTGTACGACTGCGTGAGGCGGTGCCGCGCCGACGCCAGCGCGCCGGTCGCGTTCCCGCGCTCGAACGGTTCCGTGGAGCCGCCTTCGTGTCCCGGACCGGCCTCCGGCGCCGGCGTGCGGCGCAGATAGCCGTCGATGTCGCGCGAGGACGGCGCCGGACCCGGCGCCGGCGTCCAGGCCGCGCGCAGCGCGCCTAACGCTTTGGCCGCGAGCACCGGCGACGGCGCCGTGACGCCCACGAAATCGCCATCCCGCGTCACCACGACGCCCGGCATCGACTCCGCGGCACTCGAATCGAGCGAGGCCAACGTCGCACCGATGGACGCCGGTCGAAGGATCTTGGCGTACAGCATGTCCGGCACGCGCATGTCCGACGTGTACTGATGGCGTCCGGTGACGAGGTCCCGGGCGCCGACGCGCGGCGCCGACGCGCCGGCGATCGTCCAGTGCGCCGCGGGAGTGAGCGCGACATCCTCCTTGACGTCGGCGGTGATCGTGCGGCCCGCGGTGAGATCGCCGTAGCGCGCGGACTTGTGCGTCTGCGGATCGGTGACGCGCCCATCGGCTGTCGTTAGGCGGCCCGCATCGACGTGCCACCGCTCGGCGGCGAGGGCCACGAGGCGCTCGCGCGCCGTGGCGGCAACCTTGCGGAGCTGGGTGCCCATCTGGGGCGTCGAGCGGCTGCCGAACGTGCCCATGTCGAACGGCGTGAGCAGGGTGTCGCCCATCACGAGCCGGATCGACGCCATCGGCACGCGCAGCTCTTCGGCGACCTCCTGGGCCAGCGACGTGCGGATGCCCTGGCCGAACTCGACCTTCCCGGTGAACACCGTCACGTCGCCGTTCTGATCGATGTGCAGCCACGCGCTCACGTTCTCCGGCATCTGCGGCCGGCCGGGCGCTTGTCCTTCCGTTAGGCGCGCGCCGAGCGCCGGGCTCGCCAGGGCATCGCGCGAGACGAGCACCACCAGCAGTCCGCCACCCAGCATCTTCAAAAACTCCCGGCGCGAGGCGCCTTCCGGTCGATCGGCGGGGTTCATCGCGGCGTCTCCCCACCGCCGGAGGCGGCCGCCCGCCTAACGGCGGCGACGATCCGCGGATACGTGCCGCACCGGCACACGTTCGTCTCGAGCGCGTGCGCAATGTCCTCGCGGCTCGGCTGCGCGTTGGCGCGGAGCAGCGCGACGCTCGCCATGACCATCCCTGGCGTGCAGTACGCACATTGAAAGGCCTGCTCGTCGAGAAACGCTTGCTGCACCGGGTGCAGGCGACCGTCGCGCTCCAATCCTTCTATCGTGGTGATCGGCTGGCCGGCCGCGGATTGCGCCGGGATCGTGCACGACGCCACGGCGTGTGACCCCACGAGCACCGTGCAGGCGCCGCACCGCCCTTCCCCGCACCCGTATTTCGTTCCCGTAAGGCCGAGCTCGTCGCGCAGCACCTCGAGCAGCGTTTGCGATGGGTCCACGTCCACCGAGTGCCGGTGGCCGTTCACGTCGATGTCGATGCGCATGCGTAGTGTCTCTGAGAGAACCGCCGCGTGTGTGATGCGTCATCGCAAGCATATCGCGTGCTCCGCGCGTCCCGCAACGGCATGCGACGGACCCGGCCGTCTAGACGCGTTCCGCGCGAACGAGCACGCGCTCGGCGAGCGCCGGACCGATGAGCCTGCGTCGTCGGTTGACTTCGATCGTGATCGGGCCGCCGTAGGGCGCGCGCTCGACCACGCGCACCGTGCAGCCCGGCGTGAGCGCGAGATCAGCGAGATAGCGCAGCAGCATCGGGTCTTCGTCGGCGACGCGCATCACCGTCGCGGCCGTACCGGCGCCGAGGTCGGCCAACGCGTGATAGCTCGCTTCGTCGACGGCGCCTTCGCGGCTCGGAATCGGCGCGCCGTGCGGATCCACCGTGGGCTCGCCGATGGCGAGCGCCATGCGGTCGACGAGCGCGTCGGTCGCCGCATGCTCGAGACGCTCGGCTTCCGGATGGACCTCGTCCCAGGCGTACCCCAGGGCCTGGACGAGATACGCCTCGATGACCCGGTGGCGGCGGATGGTGCGGAGGGCGCTGCGCTTTCCCTTTTGCGTTAGGCGCACGCCGCGGTAGCGCTCGTGCGTCAGGAGGCCGTGGCCGGCGAGCCGCCGCACCATGCCGGTGACCGACGCCGGCGTTAGGCCAAGGTGCGCCGCGAGGTCGGTCGTCGCCGCGGGCTCGCCGGCGCGCTCGAGCTCGTAGATCGCCTTGAGGTAGTCCTCGACCGGCGCCGTGAGATCGGGAAGCTTCGCGGCCTCGCCGGCCGGCGATCCGCCGGTCTTCCGGCCCTTCGCGCGCGCGGCCATCAGCGCCTCACCAGCTGGGCGAGCAGCCAGACGTTGAGCCCCGCGATCACCAATGCCACGGCATACGCGAGCCGCTTGAGCCACGCCGGATTCACGTATTCGCCCATCTTCGCCTTGTTCGACGTGAAGATCACCAGCGGGAACACGGCGAACGACAGCTGCATGCTCAGGATCACCTGGCTCAGGATGAGCAGCTTGGCGGTGCCGGTCTCACCGAAGTACGCCGCCGCGATCACCGCCGGCACGATGGCAATGCCTCGTGTGAGCAGGCGGCGCAGCCACGGCCGCATGCGGATGTCGAGGAAGCCTTCCATCGCGATCTGGCCCGCCAGCGTGCCGGTGAGCGTCGAATTCTGCCCCGACGCGAGCAGCGCGAGCGCAAACACGGTGCTCGCTCCGCCCACGCCTAACAGAGGTGTCAGCAGCTTGTACGCGTCCTGGATCTCGGCCACCTCGGTGTGGCCGAACCGGTGGAAGGTCGCCGCCGCGACGACGAGAATGGCCGCGTTGATGAACAGGGCGCCCATGAGCGCCGCCGTCGAGTCGAGCACGGCGTACCGGATCGCTTCGCGCTTGCCGCGCGATGTTTCGTCGTACCGTCTCGTCTGCACTATAGATGAGTGCAGGTAGAGGTTGTGCGGCATGACCGTGGCGCCGAGGATGCCGATCGCGAGGTACAGCATGGCCGGGTTGCGGATGATCTCCGGCGACGGCAGCAGGCCGCGCGCGGCCGCGCCGAGATCGGGCCGCGACACGACGATCTCGAACACGAAGCACACGCCGATCGTGCCGATGAGCGCGATGACGAGCGCTTCGAGCGTGCGATAGCCGCGGTGCTGCAGCACGAGGATGATGAGAACGTCGAGGCCCGTGAGCAGCACGCCGACGACGATCGGAATCCGGAACAGCAGATTGAGCGCAATCGCGGATCCGATGACTTCGGCCAGGTCGCACGCGGCGATGGCGATTTCGCAGAGCAGCCAATGCGCGATGACCGTCGGCCGGGAATAGCTGTCGCGGACCGCCTGAGCGAGGTCGCGTCCGGTGGCGATGCCTAACTTTGCCGCCAGCGCCTGGAGCAGGATGGCCAACAGGTTCGAGATGACGATGACGCTGAGCAGCGAATAGCCGAAAGCGGAGCCGCCGGCGAGGCTGGTGGCCCAGTTGCCCGGGTCCATGTAGCCGACGGCGACGAGAAAGCCGGGGCCGGCGAACGCCAGCGCCTTGCGCCACCGGCTGACCCCGGGAATCGCGACCGTGCGATACGCCTCGGCGAGGCTCGGCGTGACGCGCGCGCGACGCCAGCCGGGCTCGGCCGCCCGTACGTCGGGAGCCTCGGGCTCTCGCTCGGTCAGCCGGGTCGCCACGGCGGTATTTCTCGCATGGCTAATCAATAATTTAGTGTATACGAAAACGCAAATCCGGCTCGCGCAAAACACCCGGCCGGCATCGGGCGCCCGTCGCGCGCGTCGTGTAATCGGCGTGACAGGTGCTGCTTCTACTATTCCCTGCGCGGCCACGCGTCGAGCGGCGCGCGGCCCGAGCATCGACCTCTCACGCACGCGCGAGGCTCGTCCACATGACATTGCACCGATTCGCACTGGCCGCGGCGGCGATCGCGACCCTGGCGGCGGTCCCGGCGCCCGGCCCGGGCTACCACATCATCAAGACGTACACGTTAGGCGGCGACGGCGGCTGGGACTATCTCGCCTACGACTCCGTTGGTCACCGCTTGTTCATCTCGCGGCAGAACCGCGTGATGGTGGTGGATCCCGCGACCGGCCGGCAGCTCGGCGAAATTCAGGGTTTCGACCGCTCGCACGGCATCGCGTTCGACTACAAGACCGGGCACGGATTCGCGACGTCGGGCGGCGACAGCTCCGTGATCATGTTCGATCTCAGGACGCTGCGCGTGTTAGGCAGGACGACCGCCGCGCCGGACGCCGATGCGATCCTGTTCGATCCGGCGACGGGCCGCGTCTTCACGTTCAACGGCGACTCCAAATCCTCATCGGCGATCGACGGCCAGTCGGGCAAGAAGATCGGCACCGTCGACCTCGGCGCCGGGCCGGAATTCGGCGTGTCCGATGGCGCGGGTAAGGTCTACGTGAATCTCGAGGAGGACGGCGAGGTCGCAGAGATCGACGCAAAAACGCTCAAGGTGACGCGAAAGTGGCCGCTGGGTTCCTGCAAGGGCGCGACCGGACTGGCGATCGACCGCGCACACCACATTCTGTTCAGCGGATGCCGCACCAAGGTCATGGCGATTTCGAACGCGACCGAGGGGAAGCTGATCACCACGCTGCCGATCGGCGCCGGCGTCGACGCGACGCGGTACGACGCGGGAACGGGAGACGCGTTCGCCTCGACCGGCGACGGCACGCTCACGGTGATCCACGAGGATTCGCCGGACAAATTCAGCGTGGTCGAGACCGACACCACGATGCGCGGCGCGCGCACGATGGAGATCGATGAGCAGCACCACCGCGTGTTCACGGTGTCGGCGAAGTTCGGGCCGCCGCCGGCCGAGTCGACGGCGCAGAATCCGCGGCGCCGCCCGCCGATGCTGCCCGATTCGTTCACGCTCCTCATCCTGGGCCGCTGACGAACCGGCGCCTAACGGTTGTGCGTACCGTTAGGCGCTCGGCTCCAGCTCGTCGTAGCGCTTGAGACGGTAGATGAGCACCGATGCGGCCCAGCTGACCACGAACACGAGCACGATCAGGTAGCCGAGCATGCCGAAGTGTTCGTTGAGCGCTCCGACGGCGCGCCAGAACGCGCCGTCGAGCGCGAACCGACGACCCACGAGGCCCAGCGCCTCGATCCCGCCCACCAGCAACGCCACCACCACCGACACGAACGTGATGGTGAGGTTGTAGTACAACTTCCGGATCGGCTTGACGAACGCCCACCCGTACGCGCCGATCATGAGTATGCTGTCGGTGGTGTCGACGAGGCTCATGCCCGCTGTGAAAAGCGCCGGAAACACGAGGATCGACCAGATCGGCATTCCCTTCGCCGCCTCAGCGGCCGAGATGCCTAACAAACCGATCTCGGTGGCCGTGTCGAAGCCCAGTCCGAAGAGCAGGCCGAGCGGATACATGTGCCAGCTCCGGCGCACCATGCCGAACAACGGGCGCAGGATGCGCGCAATCAATCCACGGCCTGCGAGCAGCACGTTCAAATCTTCGTCGCCGAAGGCGCCGCCCGCGCGCACGCGGTGAAACGCGCGCCACACCGCGGCGAGAATGAACAGGTTCATCACCGCGATCGCGAGCAGGAACAACGCCGACACGAGCGTGCCGATGAAGCTGCCCGTTGCGTGCAGCGTCGACATCCGCGACTCGAGCGCCATCGCCGTGACCGCAATGGCCACCGACGCCAGCACGACCACGGTGGAATGTCCTAGCGAGAAGAAGAAGCCGACCGTGAGCGGCTTCTTGCCATCGTGCATGAGTTTGCGCGCGACGTTGTCGATGGCCGCAATGTGATCGGCGTCGATCGCGTGGCGAAGCCCGAACCCGTACGCGAGCAGCGCCGTGCCGAGCAGCAGCGGATACGCGTGAAACGCCGAGAGCGCCCAGGCCCACGCCGCCAGGTTGAACGCGACGAGCAGAGTGTAGATGCCGATGACGCGGCCGCGCACTTGGGCCGCGTCATCGGAAAAGAGACGCCGCAGGTGGTACAGCACGCTACATCAGCCGCCTGACCTCGCGCGGCGATTCCGCGCTGCGTTCGACAGGCGCGGCGGGCTCGCTTCCAGAGGGAATCTCGTCGTGCGCGGATCCCGACTGGAGCTCGCTCACGCTCTTCTTGAATTCGCGAATGCCTTTGCCCATCGAGCCGGCGATCTCCGGAATCCGTTTGGCGCCGAAGAAGAGGAGGACGACGACGAAAACGAGGAGCAGTTTTTCGATGCCAAATCCGCCGAACCCCATTGTGCCTCCATGCCTGTGGGAAGCCGATCGGACACGCTCAATCTAATGGTGTGGGCGTCGGCGGCGAGCCGCCGGCGCCACGGGTCGTTTTCGGCGGCATCAGAGAGTTTTTGCCTACTTTGTAGGCAAAAACTCTGTGATGCCGCCGAATCTCCCTGCCGTCGGAGGCGCGGCGCGCTCGCGCCGCGCCGCACCGTTTGCTATTTCTCCCGGACGCACCGCACCAACACACTTTGACGGAGAATCGCCGTGAACGACGCGAGCAAGGCCGTGTGGTACTGCTGGGACAAAATGCCCAAAGAACGTGTGTCCGATACGCTCGAACGGCGCCTGGTGACCGGCGAGCGCATGATGCTTGCGCACGTTTACCTCAAGAAGGGCGCGGTCGTGCCCAAACACTCGCACGACAACGAGCAGCTCACGTACATCCTCGAGGGCGCGCTCAAATTTTGGCTGGGCGACAACGGCGAACGCGAGCTCGTCGTCGGAGCCGGTGAAGTCCTGTACATCCCGTCCAATCTTCCGCATAAAGCTGAAGCCCTGCACGACACGCTCGACGTCGACGTGTTTTCACCGCCCCGCGCGGACTGGCTCGACAAAACCGACGCATACCTTCGCGAGAAGCGCTGACCCATGAACCTTGGTCTCGATGGAAAGGTGGCGCTGGTCGCGGCGGCCAGCAGAGGATTGGGACGCGCGATCGCGACGGAGCTGGCCGCCGAGGGTGCCGCCATTTCCATGTGCGCTCGCGACGCCGCCGCCCTCGAACGCGCTCGACACGACATCGAGTCGAAAACGGGGCGACCGGTTCTCGCAGTCACGGCAGATGTGTCGCGATCCGACGACGTCGTGCGATTCGTTGATGAGACGCTCGCGCGATTCGGACGCGTGGATGTGTTGGTCACCAATGCGGGTGGTCCGCCCGCGGGTCTCTTCGAGGCGCACGACGCCGCAGCATGGGAGAACGCGTTCCGTTTGACGCTCGCGTCGGCCGTCGAGCTGGCGCGCCGTGTGCTTCCCGGAATGAAAGAGCGCCGCTGGGGACGCATCATCAACGTGACATCGATTGCGGCGAAGCAGCCGGTGGATTATCTGATCCTGTCCAACAGCTTGCGCGCGGCCGTGACGGGATTCGCGCGTACGCTGGCCACCGAGGTGGCGCCGTTCGGCATCACGGTGAACAACGTGCTGCCGGGCTATACGCGCACCGAACGCATGGAGGCGCTGGCGGCGGCGCGCAGCAAGGGTGAGGGCATCAGCCGCGAGGCGGCGTTCGCCGACTGGGAAAAGCAGATTCCGGCGCGCCGGTTAGGCGAACCGGACGAGTTGGCCGCGCTCACGGCGTTCCTGGCATCGGAGCGCGCCGCGTACATCACGGCGCAGTCGATCGCCGTCGACGGCGGATGGATCCGCGCACTTTACTAACGGAGGACGCATGAGAACCGGACAGGTCCGATGGGTCGCCGCCACCGCCGCCGCCGCGGCCGTGCTGGCATTGGCCGGCACCGCGGCGGGATCCGCCCGGGCCCAAGCGCCGACGTCGGGCGATCAGGTGATTCGCGCAATGCACGACCGGTACGCCGGCAAGTGGTACAAGACGCTCACGTTCCAGCAGAAGACGACGCGACGCACGCCGGCCGACACGATGGAAATCCAGACGTGGTACGAGACGGCGGAAGTCCCGGGACGGCTGCGCATCGACATCGCACCGCGCGGCGGCACGTCGTACATCTACGCGAACGACAGCGTCTACGTCACCAACAAAGACAGCGTGCTGCGTCGCCTGCCGGGCCGCAATCCGCTGCTCATACTGGGCTTCGATGTGTACGGGCAGCCGGCCGAGAAAACCATCGACGTCCTCAAGGACGAAGGGTTCAACCTCGGTCCCGTGCACGAGGACACGTGGGAGGGACGTCCCGTGTACGTCGTGGGCGCGGCCAAGGGCGATACGACGTCGAAGCAGTTCTGGGTGGACAAGGATCGGCTGCTGTTCGTGCGCCTGCTCGAGCCGTCGCCGCGCGATTCCTCCAAGGAAGGAGACACGCGCTTCGACGACTACCGTCCGTTAGGCCACGGATGGATCTCGGCGCTCGTCGAGTCTTATTCGGGCGGGAAGCTGATGCAGCGCGAAGAATACTCGGACATCAAAGCAGATCCCAAGATCCCGGCGAACACGTTCACGCCGGGCTCGACGCCGCCGTCGATGAAGTAAATGTGCGGCGGACGGCGCCCGGCGCGATGCCGGGCGCCGTCGTCGCATCAGCTCAGAAGGTCACCTGCACGCCCGTGGTCAGCAACCGGTCGCTCTTCTTGAATCCGGGCTCCGGCAAATTGTCGAAATGGACCACGTACGAGACTTTGAGCGCGATGTTCGCCGAGAGGGATCCGACTAACGCAGTCTCGGTGTTGAAGCGCAGATTGCGTCCGACCTTGAGATCCGGCAGGACCTCCACGCCCTGCTTGAAGTACGCCGTCTTGCTGAACGTGTGCGTGTAGGCGCCCGCCACGCGCGCGGCCGGGAAATCGTTGGACGTGCTGTCCGTGTTGTGCTGTTCCGTGTACGACACGCCGAGCTCCGCGTTGATCGAATCGCGCGGCGTGCTCAGCGCCTGAACGCCGAGGCCCAGCCCTTCCTCGAAGCGGCGGTCGAATCCGGCAAAGGTGTTTCGGTCGTACGTGCCCAACACATACAGCGACAGCCGGGAGCCAAGGGCGCGGTCGCCGCGCAGCAATCCGCTCCACGTGCTGGCGGTGGTCGCCGAATCGTTCTTCCCGTAGATCACGGAGAAGCTTTGGGTGATGCCCCAGACACCGGCGGTCCAATCGATGCGCTCGTCGGTATTCAGCGTGGTGACGCTGGAGTTGCCCGCCGCGTTCACCAGGCCGACGTTGCCGGTGAACTTGATCGTTTTCTTCGTGGTGTCGGCTTGCTGCGCGGCAACCGCGGCCGTAGAAAAAAGGCAGAGCGCGAGCGTCGCGCCGAACACGTGTCGAAGCCTCATGGACGATCCCTGATCGGAGGGTGAATCTGGCGGGCTGTGAGCGCCAACGACGCGGGCACTTCCCGTGCGCGAATCTCGTTCATTAGTTAGGTGTATCATGTTCGACAAGGGAGTCGACGGCGCGCGTTGCGGCTGCGGCGTGCTCATCCGACGCCCGATACCTGAGGTCCACCGCTATGTACGCTGCCTTCGTTCGCACGACATCTCTGTTGGGCATGGCGCTGGGCGCGGCCGTATTCGTCGCCCGGCCGACGGCCGCGGACGCCGGCGACGACCCGGTGCCTAACCGAGTGGTGCAGACGCCGCGTCCGGCCAATCTCGAAACGGCCGTGCTGGCGGGCGGATGCTTCTGGGGCATGCAGCTCGTGTTCGAGCACGTGAAGGGCGTCACCGCCGTCGCCGCGGGGTACGCGGGCGGCGACAAGAACACGGCCACCTACCCGCAGGTGGAGACGGGTCAGACCGGACACGCCGAGTCAGTGCGCATCGTGTTCGACACCACGCAGGTGACGTATCGGCAGATCCTGCAGGTGTACTTCACGGTTGCGCACGATCCCACCGAGCTCAACCGGCAGGGGCCTGACGTCGGCACGCAATATCGGTCGGCGATTTTCTACACGACGCGCGAGCAGCAGCAAATCGCCACGGCGTACATCGCACAGCTGGACAAAGACAAGACGTTCGACAGTCCGATCGTCACGCAGGTGGTGCCGCTCAAGGGCTTCTACCCTGCGGAGAAGTATCACCAGAACTACGCGGTGCACCATCCCGATCAGCCGTACATCGTGATCAACGACCTGCCGAAGGTGGCGAGCCTGCGGGAGCAGCTGCCGGCGCTGTACCGCGACCAGATGGTGCAGGCGACCAGCTGATCCGTTAGTCAGTTAGGCAGTTGGATCGAGTGCGTCCGCGATGGCGCGCTCGGTCCGGGTGTAGAGCTCGCCGGCGAGCGCTGCATCGCGCGAGAGCGACGACCCGCGCGCTTCCTTGCGGTCGTAGTAATACCGGCCCGAGCTCGACGCGAGCTCGGGCGCGGTGGCACACCAGACCTGCGTGCGCGCTCCTTCCTCGTTCGAGATCAGGAACAACATCAGCGCGCGCCGGACGATCCATGGCAGCGATCGCCAGATGTTCGAAGCGACGCCGCCCGGGTGCACCGCGTAGGTGGTGACGCGCGTCGACTCGAGGCGCCGCGCGAGCTCGCGTGCGTGCAGGATGTTCATGAGCTTGGACGCGGCGTACATGCTGAATCCGCTCCGTGCGCCGACGGTGCGGCGGTCGAGCCACGACCAATCGAAGGCGTGCACACGCTCGTGGGCGACGCTGGCAACGTTGACGATCCGTCCCTGCGGCGCCTCGAGCAGGCGAGGCAGCAGCAGGGATGTGAGATAGAACGGGCCGATGTAGTTGGTGCCGATCGTGATCTCGAACCCCTCTTGCGTTAGGCCGCGGGTCCCGGCGACGCCGGCGTTGTTCATGAGGACGTCGATGCGCCGGCCGGAATCGAGCAGCCGCTGTGCGGCGGCGCGAATCGACGCGAAGCTCGCCAGGTCGAGCGACAGAAACTGGACGTCGGCTGACGCGTCGAGTCGGCGAATCTCGTCGATCACAGCGTTGGTCCGCTCTTCCGACCGCGCCGCGAGAACGACGGTGGCGCCGCGCCGGGCGAGCGCGATGGCGGAGGCGCGTCCGAGTCCGGAGCTGGCGCCGGTGACGACGACCGTCCGTCCGCGCAGGTCGCCGGTCAACACGCGGACCAGATAGTTGACAGTGACAAAGATAAAGTTGACATTGGCATCAATAAGCCATCCGGAGCTCTCCCGTGCATGCGACCGCCGCCGACTCGACCCGCGCCTCGTCCGACACCGTAAATGCTGTCCGCCGCTTCAACCGATTCTATACGCGCCGCATCCATATTCTCGATGAAGCGCACCTCGAGAGCGACCTGCCCCTCGCCACCGTCCGCGTCCTCTACGAGCTCGCCCACCGCGACGCCGTGAGCGCCGCCGACCTCGCCCGCGAGCTCGACCTCGATGCCGGCTACCTCTCCCGCCTCCTCGCCGACCTCGGCCGCCGCCGCCTCGTCACCCGCCAGCGCGCCCACGACGACGCCCGCGTGAGCCGCATCCGCCTAACGGCTCGCGGACGCGAGCGCTACGCCGTGCTCGACACCCGCGCCTCCGACGACATCGCCGCCCTCCTCGCACCCCTGGGCGGCACACCGCAACGGCGCCTCGTCGCCGCCATGGACGCCATCCAGTCCATCCTCGACGACAGCCAACCGGACACCGCCAGAACTCCGTACCTGCTCCGCACCCACCGACCCGGCGACCTCGGTTGGATGGTCTGGCGCCACGGCGTGCTCTACGCCGATGAATATGGCTGGGATGAGCGATTCGAAGCCCTCGTCGCCCGCATCGCGTCAGACTTCGTCGCGCACTTCGACCAGGCGCACGAACGGTGCTGGATCGCCGAACGCGACGGAGAGAACGTCGGGTCCGTCATGGCCGTCAAGCATCCCGAGCGGCCAGGGGTGGCCAAGCTCAGACTGCTCCTCGTCGAGCCGTCTGCCCGAGGACTCGGCATCGGCCGGCGACTGGTGGACGAATGCATTCGCTTCTCGCGGCAAAGCGGCTACCATACGCTCACGCTCTGGACCAACAGCGTCCTGCTTTCCGCGC
Organism: Gemmatimonadaceae bacterium; assembly: GCA_036273715.1. Classification (NCBI taxonomy): domain Bacteria; kingdom Pseudomonadati; phylum Gemmatimonadota; class Gemmatimonadia; order Gemmatimonadales; family Gemmatimonadaceae; species Gemmatimonadaceae bacterium. Next base: position 35,730 of record DASUHB010000064.1, on the reverse strand, counting down.
GGCGCATCTACGAAGCAGCAGGATTTCGACTCGTGCATGAAGCGCCGCACAACGACTTCGGCGAGGATCTCGTCGGTCAAACATGGGAGTTGGCGCTCTGACGCCTGGCCGCGACACGTTGTCATTCGCGCGTACCGGCTCAAGCTTTCAGTAATGGATCGAACGCTTTCCGCGGCCCGGACGCCGCACCGCCTCACGCGCGTCGGCGCACCGATCGGCATCGCGGTGGCTGCGGTACTCGTGCTCGCCCTGCTCGTCTGGCAAGGCGTCACGAGCGGCGGAGTCCCCAACCCGACGGCCGGCCATGCCACGGCCGCGGTCGCCGTGCTCGACATTGGTGTGCTCGTCTTCCGCGAGGGGCTCGAGTCGATCCTCGTATTGTCGGCGATCACCGCCAGCATGGTGGACGGCCAGCGAACCTTCCGACGGCCCATCGCTGCCGGCGTCGGCGCCGGACTCGTGGCCACGCTGCTCACGTGGAGCATCGTGATCGCGATCGTCGACAACCTCACCACAAGTCTTCCCGCCCTCGACATCCAGGCGGCCACCGGGCTGCTCGCGATCGTCGTGCTGCTCGTGGTGATGAACTGGTTCTTCCACAAGGTCTACTGGACGGGTTGGATCTCGCTGCATACCCGCAAGAAGCGGAAGCTCATGGACGAGGCCGATGGAATCGCCTCGCGCAGCGGCTTGTTGTGGGGACTCGGGCTACTCGGCTTCACCTCGCTTTATCGCGAAGGATTCGAGGTCGTGCTGTTCCTGCAGAGCTACCGGCTTCAGATGGGTGGCAAGATCGTCCTCGAGGGCGTGCTCGTCGGCACCGCGGCGGCTGTGCTGGTGGCGCTGCTCACGTTCGTCGCGCACCGGCGTCTCCCGTACAAAAAGATGCTGGTGCTCACCGGTACGCTGCTGGGCTTGGTGCTGCTCGTGATGGTCGGCGAGCAGGTGCAGGAGATGCAGCTCGCGCACTGGGTGTCCACGACGAACATCTCGTGGCTCGAGGGCCGGATTCCCGATTGGATGGGACTCTGGTTCTCGGTCTTTCCAACCGTCGAGTCGCTGGTCGCACAGCTCGCCGCCGCGGCGCTCGTGATCGGGTCGTACTTCGTCGCGCGCGGCCGCGTGCGCTCGAAATCGGCGGCGCGTACTGGCGATCCGGTTCATTCCTCCTCAATATCCTCGCAGTCCGCGACGTTGGACCGGGAGCGCTGAGGCGCCCTCAGACCTTCACCGGAGGCGGCCATATGTGGAAGGACTTCAAGGCGTTCCTCATGCGAGGCAACGTCATCGACCTGGCAGTCGGCTTCGTGGTCGGCGCGGCGTTCGGCGCGATCGTGAAGTCGCTGGTCGACGACGTGATCATGCCGCCCATCGGACTGCTGCTGGGCAAGGTGGATTTTTCGAACCTGTACGTGCTGCTGCACGAGGGGACGAAGGCTCCGCCGCCGTATGCATCGCTCGCCGACGCCAAGGCTGCCGGCGCGGTGACGCTCAACTACGGCGCTTTCGTCAATACCGTCATCTCGTTCATCATCATTGCCGCGGCGGTCTTTCTGATCGTGCGGTTGGTGAGCAAGCTGCACAAGGCGCCGGCGGCGCCGCCGCCGTCGACCAAACCCTGTCCGTACTGCGCGACGGACATTCCGCTGGCGGCCAAGCGGTGCCCGAACTGCACGTCGCAGCTGGCGGCTGCCTAACGACCTAACGGATGGCGGCGCTCCGCGTCACTCCTCGCGGAGCGCCTCCATGGGCGACACCCGCGACGCGCGCAGCGCCGGCAGCGCGGCGGCGACCGCGGCGGTCAGCGTCATGGCGGCGAGCGCAATGCCGATCGACGACGGGTCGAACGTGCTCACGCCGTAGAGCAAGCCTTTGAGCAGCGGCGCCGCCAGGAGGGCTGCGGGAATGCCGATGACGGCGCCGATCACCACGAGCAGCATCGACTCGCGCAGCACCATGCGCGTCATCGCGCCCGACTGGGCGCCGAGGGCCATGCGCAGCCCGAACTCCCCCGTCCGCCTAACTGTCGCGTACGCCATCACCCCGTAGAGGCCGAGCGATGCCAGCACCAGCGCGAGCGCGCCGAACGCGCTCACCACTTTGGCTACGAGCAGGTCGGCGCTGATCGAATCGCTGATGTTTTCGTTGAGCGGATCGACGCTCAGAATGGTCAGCGACGGATCGGCGGACCTGATCGCGCGACGCACCGGCTCGACCAGGCGCGCGGGATCGACACCCGGCCGGGCGCGCATCTCGAGATAGAACTGACCGGGAAGGCCCGACGTGCAAGCCGACCGCATGTCGGGCTCGCAGCCGAGCTGCATGGTGGCCGTGTAGAATCGGCGCACATGCGGCGCGCGAACGTTCTGCTCCTCGATGTCGGCCACGACGCCGACGATGTCGAACGACGTGGTGTCAACACTGAGGTGATGGCCCACGGCGTCGCCATGCGGGAAATAGTAGTTCGCCATCGTCTGATTCAGCACGACCACTTTGGGCGCCGTTTCGTTGTCGCGGGGCTCGATGTCGCGGCCGCGGAGCAGATGCGCGCCGGTGGTCGTGAAGTATCCGGGTCCGACGTCATCGTACGCGACCACCGTGTCCGAGTCGACCCGCGGTGTGAATCCTTCCACCTCGACGGTGGTCCCCGATTCGGTGCCGCTGAAAATGCCATTCTCCGATAGGGTGCTCGATGCGACGCCCGGCACCTGCGACGTGCGCTGGATGAGACCGCGCATGAGCGCGACCAGCCGCGCGTCTGCATACCCGCTGCGCGCCGCGTTCACGCGGGCGATGAGAATCTGGTCGCGTGCGATGCCGACATCGGCGCGCAACAGGCTCAGCGTGGTGCGCACCAGCAGGCCGGTGGTGACGAGCAGCAACACGGACAGCGCCACCTGCGCGATCACCAGCACTTTACCAGGCGACAGCACACGCACGCTTCCCGCGCCGAGGACGTTACGGCCCTGCGCCCTGAGCGCGCTCGCCAGCTGGATGCGCGTCGCGCGCAGCGCCGGCGCGAGGCCGAAGAGCAGCGCCGTGACTAACGCAACGGCGGCGGTGAACGCGAGGATGCGGCCGTCGGGCCGGATGTCGACGGGAATCGGGTGCGGTCCCCCGGCCGCCATCTTGAGCAGCACGGTGCTGCCCCAGTAGGCGACGAGCAGGCCTAACGCGCCGCCGATCGCGGCGAGCATCGCGCTCTCGGTGAGCAGCTGCTGCAGCAACCGGCCGCGGCCGGCGCCCAACGCCATGCGGATGCTCATCTCGCGCCCGCGGGCCGCGGCGCGCGAGAGCATCAGATTGGCCACGTTGGCGCACACCACGAGCAGCACGAGTCCCACCGCCGCCATGAGCGTGTAGAGAAACGACGCCAGCGCCCGCCGGTAGTACGAGAAGCCGCGCGCCCCGCCCAGCACGCGTGCGGGCTTCATCCGGATGTTGCGTTCGATGCTGACCCGATCCTTGCCGGCATGCTCGAGGAGCGTGCGTGCGTAAATCGTCGCGATCTGCGCGCGCGCCTGGCCTAACGACACCCCGGGCTTGAGGCGGCCCATGAGCAGGAGCCAGCTGATGGTCCGGTCTTTGAGCGACGCCTCGTGCGGGTCGAGAATCGGTTGCATTATCATCGGCAACCACAGGTTGGGGAGTTGTCCCACCACATCTCCCCAGAAGTCGCGCGGCATGACGCCGATGATCGTCATCGGAGTGCCGTTGATGGTGATCGTGGAGCCGACAGCCGATCGCTCTCCGCCGAATCGATTCTGCCAGTACGCGTAGCTGATCACGACCACCGGGTCGTCGCCGGGCGTCCTGTCCTCGTCGGCGGCGAACGTGCGGCCGAGAAGCGGCCGTGCTTCCAACACCGTGAAGAAATTTCCCGACACGTAGCGGGCCGAGGGATGTTCGGCGTCGCCCGTGCCACCGGCCGCCGTGGCTCCCGCGCGCGGGATCGTCACATTCAGAAAGTCCACGCGCCCGGTCGCGTACAGGCCCGAGAACACCGTGTTCTGATCCCTGAGGTCCTCGTATGCCGGATAGGACGCGAGCCTCTCATCGGGCGTGCCCTGCGAAAGACCGCCCGTGCGCCACTCGTCGCCGATCGTCACCAGCTGCTCGGGGTGCGGCACCGCCAGCGACCGGAGCATGATGGCGTCGATCAGCGTGAACATCGCGGTGTTGGCGCCGATGCCCAACGCGAGAATCACGATCATGACCGCCATCACGCTCTTATGATTGCGCATCGTGCGGAACGCGTAGGACACGTCCTGCCACAGGTCGGACATGCGGTTCGCCCGTCGCATCGTTCGCTCCCGGTCCCGGTCAATCGTTAGGCATTCGGCGCGTACGGCCGAGGCGTCGCCGAACTGGCGCAGCGCCTCGACGCGCGCCGCGGCGGGGTCGAGTCCCGCCGCGACGAGCTTCGCGATGCGCATCGCGAGATGAAAATCGATCTCGTCATCGACGTCGCGGGTCACGCGGTGCGGACCGGTGTCGATGCGGAACCGTCGATCCGGCGTCATGGCTGCACGATGCACGCTCTCCCATCGCCACGCAATGGGAGGGCGACGCCCCACCCTTGCCTGTCCATCCCTTGGACAACCGTACATCGTTCGTCGGATGCCGCACATTCGACTAGCGACACCCGACGACGGCGCTGCCTTCGCCGAGATCTACCGGCCGGCGGTTGTCAGCAGTCCGATCTCCTTCGAGATCGAGCCGCCCGATGCCGCGGAAATGTCACGCCGCGTGAGCGCCGCACTCGCCCGGTTTCCGTGGCTCGCGTTCGACGACGGCGGCGTCGCAAGAGGCTATGCGTACGCGGGGACGCATCGCGCTCGTCCCGCCTATCAGTGGTCCGCCGAGGTGTCGGCGTATGTGCACGAAGACGCACGTCGACGCGGCGTGGCGCGCGCCTTGTACACGTCGCTGTTTGCCTTGCTTCGCGCACTCGGATATGCGAACGCATATGCCGGCATCACGCTGCCCAATCCGGCGAGCGTCGGTCTTCACGAAGCGCTCGGCTTTCGGCCCGTGGGTGTGTTTCACCGCGTCGGCTACAAGCTCGGACGCTGGCACGACGTCGGATGGTGGGAGCGCCCGCTCGGCGATCTTCCTGCACGCATGGATCCGCCGCTCGCGATAGGCGCTTTGGCGGGGACCGCGATGTTCGTCGCGGCTCTCGACGCTGGAGAGCGCGTACTGCGTTCATGATCTTCCTCGCCAGCGTTGCAGCGAGCGCCCGCGTAAAAGGCGGACAGGATCCGGACAAGCCGGACACTGCCGGACGGCTCGGCTCGCGAACAAACCTCATCGCAAGCGGATGAAAGTCCATGTACTTGTTTCCACGAACGCCCGCATCTCAGCCAGGCAATCGACGTGGATGCTCCGGTGCGCCAGCATCGGCCGGTCGTGTCCGGCTTTGTCCCTCCGTGTCCGGTCTTTTGGTGCTTTGCGTGATGATTGGCGTCAGCGCGTGCGGGCGATTCGTAGAGAAGTCGACACAGGCCTCGGGCACGGATCGCGTGGTCTGCGTCTCCAAGCAAATCAACGAGTTCATGTACGCCATCGGTGCGGAGCAGCACCTGGTGGCGGTGGATCTCACGTCGATTTATCCGCCGCAGATCAAGAAGCTTCCTACGGTGGGGTATCACCGGGCGTTGAGCGCGGAGGGCATCATCTCGATGAAGCCGACGTTGTTTCTGACCGACGGCAACGTTGGGCCGAGCGCCGTGCTGGAGCAGTTGAAGCAGGTCGGCATCCCGATCGCCGTGATGCCGCCCGGCAACACGCTCGACAGCGCGCAGCAGCTGCTGGTTCAGTTAGGCGACAGGTTCGGCCGGCGGCAGGCGGCGGACAGCGTGCTCGCGCAGTGGAAGGCCGGGATGCAGGACATCTGGAAGGACACGGCGCAATACGCCGGCAGGGAGAAGCCGCGCGTGCTGATCATTCATTTCGGGCAGATCGCGAACGATTACCTGGCGCTAAAGGCGGGCGGACCCGCTGACGACATGATCCGATGGGCGGGCGGCGAGAACGCGGTGGACTCGGTGGGCGGGATGATGCGCCTAACGCCGGAGCTGATCGCCAGGATCGCGCCCGACATCATCGTGGCGACCGACCTGGGGTTCGACCGGTACGGGAGCGCGGCCAAGTTCGCGACGATGCCCGGCATCGCGTTGACGCCGGCCGGAAAGTCGTTGCGCATCTACCGGATCACGGAGCAGGAGCTGTTGTACTTCGGGCCGCGGACGCCCGGGACGGTGCGGCAGTTGCGCGCGGATTTCCACGCCTGAGATGCTGCGGCGTCTTTCGTACCGTCAGACGTATCTGCTGCTCGCCGCGCTGCTCATCGTTCTGGTTATCGCATCCGCGGCGATCGGCGCCTTCTCGTTCACGCCGGCGGAAATGCTCCGGCACCTCGGCGTGGCGGCCGGGTGGCTGCCGGCAACGAGCGCCGATGCGCTGAGCCGGAATGTGTTTCTCGACCTCCGCCTGCCGCGCGTGCTGCTCGCGGGGCTCACCGGCGCCGTGTTAGGCGTGTCCGGCACGCTGATGCAGGGCTTGTTCCGGAACCCGATTGTCGAGCCGGGACTGGCGGGCACCTCGGCCGGCGCTGCGTTAGGCGCGGCGCTCGTGTTCGTGTTCGGCGGCAGCACGGCGCTGTCTTTCACGGCGCCGCTGGGGTCGATCGCGGTGCCGGTGCTCGCGTTCATCGGCGCCTTCGCAGCGACGATGCTGGTGTACCGGCTGTCGACGTCGTTCGGCAAAGTGAACGTGTTCACGCTGCTCTTGGCCGGCATCGCGGTGAACGCCGTGTGCGCGGCCGGTACGGGGTTTCTCTCCTATGTGGCGCGCGACCCGCAAGCGCGCAACATCACCTTCTGGAATCTCGGCACGTTCACGACGGCCGACTGGCACGGCACGATGCTCGTGGGCGTGTTCTTCGCCGTTTGTTTCGCGTGGTCGCTGCGCTACGGCAAAGCGCTCAACGCGCTGATGTTGGGCGAAGACGAAGCAGCGTTCCTCGGCGTCGATTCGCGGAGGTTGATTTTCCGGCTGCTGGTCGTGAATACGATCATGGTGGCCGTCGCCACCGCCATGGTGGGTGTGATCGCGTTCGTGGGACTGATCGTGCCGCACGTCCTCCGCATCCTCAAGTCGAGCGACTACACGTTTCTCCTTCCCGGGTCGGCATTGTTAGGCGCGGTGCTCATGGAGCTGGTGGACATCGTCGCGCGTATCATCATCCCGCCGGCCGAGCTGCCGATCGGCATCATCACGGCGGTGATTGGTGCGCCGATTTTCCTGTGGATCCTGCTCCGCCAGCAGCCCCAGCGCGGCACGGGAACGAGTGTCGAGTCGGGCGCGGGCGCCGGATTCTATGGTTGAAGTGAAAGGCGTCACGTACCGTGTCGGGGGCCCGAACGGCCCGCGCATTCTCGACGACGTGACGGCGCGCTTCGACGCGTGCAAGTTCAACGTCATTCTCGGGCCTAACGGCGCCGGCAAGTCGACGCTGCTGCGCGTGGCCACCGGCCTGCTGCGCCCATCGGCCGGCGACGTGCGATATGGTGATCGCCCCGTCACCGCGTTCGGCGCCGATGAGCTCGCGCGGACGCGCGCGGTGTTGTCGCAGCACGTGGAGCTCGCGTTCCCGCTTCCCGCCGAGGAGGTGGTGCTCATAGGGCGCTACCCGCACTACGGCGCAGCACCGACGAGCCGAGATCGCGAGATCGTGTCGCGCGCGCTCGAGATCGTCGGCATGACGGAGAAGCGGCGACAGCCGTATCCGACGTTGTCCGGCGGCGAGCAGCAGAAGGTGCAGTTGGCACGCGTGCTCGCGCAGATCTGGAATCTCGACGACTCACACGAGCACAAGTACCTGTTCCTCGATGAACCGACATCGAGCCTCGACGTGCACTATCAGCTGCACCTGCTCGATGTCGCTCGTGACTTGCTCGCGCACAACTGCACGGTGATCGCCGTGCTTCACGACCTCAACGTCGCATTTCAGTATGGCGAGCACTTGTTCGTGATCGACGGCGGCCGGATCGCGTACGAGACGTCGGATGCATCGGCAATCTCCGCGGAGCTCGTCGAGCGCGTGTTTCGTGTGCGGGCGACGCGGGTGGGTGAGGGCGGGCGTACGACCTGGCGCTTCAGTCTGTAGTTAGCAGAAAGCCAGCTTCCGTTAGTCGAAGGAAGCGGCGGCACGCGTACGGGCCGAACTTATGTCATCGGCGGGCACGTAGTACCGTAGTGCTCCGTGCGGTCAAGTTTCGAAGCGCGTGTACATGGTGCGTAACCGGAATGCCTAACGGGAGACCATCGGGGCCGTGCGCGTGGGCGACCAACGGTGTGAATCGCGGGGAAGAAGATTCTACTGGGCGGGAACGGCGTCCGGAAGTGGGGTTGTTCGAGGCGTCGCCAGTTGCCGCCACGCAGACCGGTAGTGCAAGGGCTCACGCCGAATGCTGTGCCCGCCTCAGGCAGAACTCACGACAGCCTCAGCAATGCTGCCGTGTTGCCGCCAAGAATCTTCGCACGCTCCTCGGGCGAGACGCGCAGCGCCGTTAGGCTTTCTTTCATCAGCGTAATGCTGCCGATCATGTGCGGGTAGTCGCTTCCCGCCAGTACATGATCCGCCCCCGCGAAATCCACCGCGAGCCGGAGCGCCGCCGGGTCGAAGTTCACCGTGTCGAAATAAAATTCGCGCAGATACTCGCTGGGCGCACGCTTCACGTGCTCGCGGCATTCGGGGAACGCGCGCCAGCCGCGATCGAGACGCTCGGCGAGATACGGAATCGCGCCGCCCAGGTGCGCGAGCACCCAGCGAATGCGCGGATATCGCTCGGGAATGCCGGCAAACACGAGATGCGCCGCGGCGAGACTCGTGTCGAACAGAAAACCGACGAGCGCCGTCAGCCAGTACTCCGTCATGCCGGTCACGCTCGCCGGGTTCGTCGGATGGATGTGCAACACCGCGCCTAACCGATTGGCTTCGGCGTACAGCGGCTCGAAGCGCGGGTCGGCAAGCGGCACGCCGTTCACGTTGCTGAAGAGCATGGCACCGGCAAAGCCTAACTCCGCCATCGCGCGCCGCAGCTCCGTCGCCGACGCAGCCGGGTCGCACAGCGGCAGCGTCGCCAGCGCCGCGAATCGCGGACCGCGCTCGCGCACGACCTCCGCGAACGCATCGTTCACCAGGCGCGCGAGCCGCACCGCGCGCGCCGGCGCTTCGACGTGAGTGCCCGGCGTCGTCAGCGTGATCACCTGCGTGTCGACACCGTCTCGCTCGAGTACAGACTGTCGATACGCAATGTCGCGATGGCCGCGCACTGCGACGTTGTAATCGCCGGGATAGTGCACGACCGGATTGCCGGCGTCGTCTTCCGTAAGGCGGACCACGCTATCGGGTTCGCGAAGCGCGTCGAGATAGGCGGGCGGATAGTAGTGATTGTGGATGTCGATCAGCATGCGCTGTTCAAGGGAGGCCGCGAGCGTTCACAGCATGGCGTCCCACTATTATAGTAGGGTGACCGCACATACCGCCCGCAGACCCACTCATTCCTCTCGCGTGCTCGCAATGCGACGTCTCGCTTTCGCACTCTGCTTCGTTGCCCTGTGCGCCGGGACCCTCCCGGCGCAGCAGACGACGTTCACGCACGCCGACACGCTGCGCGGGACCAACGGACCAGGCCGGTCCTGGTGGGACGCGACGTTCTACGATTTGCACGTCGCGGTGAACCTGGCCGACAGCAGCATTCGCGGCTACAACGGGATCACATATCGCGTGATCGCGCCGGCGAAAGAGATGCAGATCGACCTGCAGGTTCCGATGGAAGCGGACAGCATCATCCAGGATGGCCACCCGCTCACGTCGCGCCGAGATGGCAATGCGCTGTTCGTGACGATGCCGTCGCCGCAGAACATCGGCGACACCAAGTCGGTCACCGTGTACTACCACGGCCATCCGCGCGTCGCCAAGCATCCACCGTGGGACGGCGGTTTCATCTGGCAGCACGACAGCCTCGGACACCCCTGGGTTGCGACCGCCAACGAAGGACTGGGCGCCAGCGTGTGGTGGCCCAACAAGGACATTCCCGCCGACGAGCCCGACAGCCAGCGCATCGCGATCACCGTGCCCGACTCGATGACCGATGTGTCTAACGGAAGGCTCCGCAGCACCACGCGCCACAGCGACGGCACCACGACGTACGAATGGTTCGTCACGAACCCGATCAACAACTACGATGTCGAGGTCAACGCCGGCACCTACGCCCACTGGCAGCAGATCTATCACGGCGAGAGCGGCAATCTCACCATGGATTTCTGGCCGCTCGCCTACCATCTCGACACGGCCAAGGTCCAGTGGCAGCAGGCGACGTCGATGCTCGCGTGCTTCGAGCACTGGTTCGGCCCGTATCCCTGGTACGCCGACGGATACAAGCTCATCGAGGCGCCGCATTTAGGCATGGAGCATCAGAGCGGCGTCGCCTACGGCAACCACTTCAAGAACGGCTACCTGGGCCGCGACCTGTCGAGCACCGGCCACGGACTGAAGTGGGATTTCATCATCGTGCACGAAAGCGCGCACGAGTGGTGGGGCAACAGCCTAACGGACAAGGACCACGCCGACATGTGGATCCATGAAAGTTTCGCCAACTACTCGGAGTCGCTGTACACCGAGTGCCAGCAGGGCAAACAAGCCGGCGCCGAGTATGTGATCGGCACCCGGCGGCTCATCAAGAACGACCGCCCGATCGTTGGGCACTTCGGCGTGAACGATGAAGGCTCGGAAGACATGTACTACAAGGGCGGCAACATGCTGCACACCATTCGTCAGATCGTCGGCAACGACGAGAAATGGCGCAGCATTTTACGCGGCCTGCAGACGACGTTCCGGCACCAGACGGTCAGCGGGACGCAGATCGAGAACTACATCAGCCGCGCCGCGGGCATCGATCTGAGCAAGGTGTTCGAGCAGTATCTGACGACCACGCAGGTGCCGGTGCTCGAGTATTCGCTCGACGGCGGCACGCTCAAGTACCGTTGGGCGAACGTCGTCGCGGGATTCGCGATGCCGGTGAGGGTCACCGTCGCGCCCGACACGTACGCCGTCATCCGCCCAACGGAATCGTGGCAGACGAAGCGCGTCAAGCTCGCCAGCGCCGCCGCGTTCAAGGTGGATCAGAACTACTACGTGACGGCCCGCGTCGCTGGCGCCGAGGTGGGGAGCGGCGACTGACACCGCCGGGGAACACCGGCATTGGCTCGAGTGCAGGAGCGGTCGTCTGGCTGCGCCATGGACGACGCGCGTATTCCGCTGCTCGCTATCGAACCGGCTTCGGCACGAACCTCGAGATCAGATCTTGCCCGCCGTTCGATGACGTCATCAGCAGGCGCACCGCAGGAATGGCCTGGGACGACAGCACGAACTCGGTGTTGCCGGCGTCCGTGGCGAACGTGAGATCGAAGGCGCCGGTCACCGTCGCCTTGGTGCACTTGGCGCTGATCAGGTTCGACGGGGAGGAGAGCCGCAAGGTCGGACAGGCGCCCGCGGAACTGGTGAGCGAGGCACCGACGGCTTGCGTGGTGAGGTCGATGTCGGCAGTGGTGTCCTGCAGGAGCGCGACATCGATGAGATCGGACTGCACGTCGATCACCGAATACACGAGCTGCGACACCGCGCTCCCCTGCCACGCGACGACAACGAACACCGAATCGTTAGGCGTAGGCGTCTTGCCGGCCGTCGTGCCGACCAGCTCCGCAGCCGCCACCTCGAAGGTCTGATCCGATCCGTTCACGCTCACCGTCACCGATTCCGGACTCACGCCGTGCGCGAGAATCGCGATCGGGTACTGGAGCAGCCGGAAGCGATCGAACTCGCCCGCGCTCGCCGCCTGTTGGGCGAGCGTATCGAGGTGGCGCGCCTCGTTGAACGATGGCGCCGATGGGGCGGTGGAGCTGCCGCACGCGGTGAGCGCCGACAGACCGCAGATTGCGGCCACGGCTGCGAACGGAGCGAGACAGGTCCAAGGCTTGGGCATCCAGAACACCTCGAAGGCGAGTGAAAGACGCGACCCCCGCAAGTATGCGGTGTCGCGGGACGAAATGCGAGTGTTGGGCGCGCACGACGCCGGCCACGAAAGCCTTGACTCGTGCGACCCGGGGAGCGAGCTTCGGCCCATGGACAACTCCGCGCTAGGCTCGCATCGCGCCCGACGGGCGCCCGCCGTTCGTTGGGCATTGATGTTCGCGGCGACGCTCGCTGCCGCGCAGCTGGTGGCATGCGGGGAACCGATGCCGCTCGCCCCGTCGGCCAAACAAGTCGCCAAGCTCCAGCTGCCGGCGGCGCCGAGCTACATCATCCAGTTCGGCAACGACGGCGTGGTGCCGCAGGCGCTCCAGCAAGCCATCGCGAGCGCGGGCGGACGCATCGTCCGCGTCCAGAAGCGCATGGGACTGGCGCTGGTCACCGGACTCACGCCCGCCGCGGCAACCGCGCTCCGTTCGTCCGGAGCGGCGACCCTGATCCTGCCCAACGCCAGGCGCCAATACGTGCGCGAGCGTCTCGCGGCATCGCACGTCGTGTTGGGCAGTCCCCGGATCGCGGCCGGCGCGTCGGCGCGGCGCCTCACTCCGTTAGGCGCCGTCGACCCGCGGTCCGCCGAATTCTTCAGCGATCAGTGGAACATGTCGGTGATCCGCGCCGATTCGGCCTGGCAGGTCACCACGCAGGGCGCGGGCACCAAGGTCTTCATTCTCGACACCGGCGTCGACACCGCGCACATCGACCTGGAAGGCCGCGTCGACGCCGCCCTCAGCACGTCGTTCGCGTTCGCCGCCGGCGACACCACCGACACGCTGCCGCTGCCGTTCTACCACGACGTCGCCGGACACGGTACGTTCGTCTCGTCGCTCATCGCGACCAATTCGTTAGGCATCGCCGCCGTCGCCCCACAGACGGACCTGGTCATGGTCCGCGTGCTCGATGACAATGGCGCGGGCGATGACTTCGCCGTCATCAGCGGCATCATCTACGCCGCCGACAACGGCGCCGACGTCATCAACGTCAGCCTCGGCGGATACCTGAGCCGCTCCAATGCGTTCGACCTCGCTATCTCGGATCTCATCCAGCGCGCCATCGACTACGCCGTCGCACGCGGCGCGCTGGTCGTCGCCGCCGCCGGCAACGAGTCGCTCAACTCCAATACGGCCACGAGCCCCAAGGGCAGCTATAGCGACAGCCTGCACGTGCTCGCCGGCGGTATCCGGCAAGTGGTCAGCGTGGGCGCCACCGGTCCGGTCGATCAGAAAAACTTCGACTCGATCGCCGTGTACTCGAATTTCGGGAAGGTCGACGTGGCGGTGTTCGCGCCGGGCGGCAACACCGTCGACTCGACAAATCTCAGCGATCTCGTGATCGGCGCCTGCAGCCAGTTCGTCTTTGTCGAGTGTGCGAACGAACGCTCCTACCTCTCGGGTGCCGGCACGAGCTTCTCGTCTCCGCTCGTGGCCGCAGAAGCCGCGGTCATCAAGGCGCACGCCGCGAGCGCACCGAGTCCGGCCCAGCTCGAGTCGTGTGTCCTCAATTCGGCCGATGCTCCGAAGGGAAAATCGAAGCCGGATGTGAACTACAACTTCGGACGAATCGACGTCGTCAACGGAGCGCTCCACTCGAAGTGCACGTAAGGCGTCCGCGACGACATCGATCCGCCCGATCGATGGGCCGCGCTACTCGGCCTGCTTGCCCTTCGCGGTCGGCGGGAGTTCGCCGTTGAGCCGCAGATAGACTGACGACTGGCTGTAGTGGTCGGCCCAGTCGCCGGTGGTCAGCGTCATGATCGCAGCACGCGACCGCGTCCGCCCGCCGAAGAACGGCAGCTGCTCACTCAACTTCGAGTCGTCGAGCTTCGCCAGCGCCTGATCGCAGAAGGCGAACGTCTCCTTGAGGCGCGCAACGAGCACCTCCTTGCTGGCGGTATCCGCCACCTTGGTGCGCGTCGGAGCCTTCTCGCCGCCGATCGTGCCGCACAGATAATCGTTGCCTTGGGACAGGTGCACCACGATCTGGCCGAAGCTCATCTGCGCGGGCGTCGGCTTGAAGCTGTACTTGTCGGCCGGCATCGTTTCGGCGGCGGCAATCAAGTTCTTGCCGACACGGCTGGCATTTTCGCGGAATGCGTCGGCCACCGGGCTCGACGACGACTGCGCCGCCACAAGTCCCGGCACGATGGCGGCAGCCACAGTCGCAAGACAAATACGGACACGCATGGATCTCGCTCGTGTTTGGGGGGAGGTTGATGTTGGTTGACATCGCGAACGATGTCCAGACCGGGTCGTGGCGCCGGCCCGCGCCGGCCCGCGCCGGCACGCGGCGCCTGGGGGCCCACCGTCCCGCCGCTCCAGGGCCGGCCTTGCGCGTCGGCATCGAGCGCACCGATCCGTCGTCAAGAGAACGGCTCTTCGCCGGCGGTCCTCCGGATCGCATTCCTGACTGATCGCATCCGCCGTCGCCGTGCGGCCTCGGCGATCGAGGTTCTTGCCTAACGGCCAGCGTCCGCGGAGGCGTGCGCCGAGATCGTGTCGAAGGCCATGCGCACGAACGCCGCGTCCGTCCACGGCTGCCACCCGTGCGGCTTGAGCGGCCGGCCGTAGGTGAACGTCGCATCCGAGTGGGGCGCCGTCGTGCTGTCGAGAAAATCCTGCAACAGATAGCAGGCCAGGTTGAGATAGTAGCTGTCCATCTCTCCGACCACGACGTGGAGTTTCCCCTGTAGCTCGGGGCCCACCGTGCTCCAGTGATTCTGGAGATACGCGCGCAGGTCGTAGCCGTGGTCGCGCATGTAATCGGCCACCTGGCGATTCATGTGCCCGGTCCGCTTGTCCCACAAGGCGGCGGGATAGCCGTCGGCATCCGTCGGCCCCCACACCGCCTCCCACGCCTCGAGCTGCTCCCCGGAGCGTCCGTGCGTGCCTAACGCATCCTCGAGCTGGCTCTCCTGGCGCATCGTGATCGTCGGCATGCCGCTGCTCTCGCGCTCCGCCGGCACCTCTGACGCGAGCCACGGACTGCGTGCTATGGCGAACGCGCTCGTGTCCTCGTAGATGTTGCTCAACTGATACCGCCGGAAATCCACCGGGTCGGGATAGAGACCCCAGGCGCCGCCGAAGAAGTCGGGATGATAGATCTGGAGCGCCAGCGCTTCCCACCCGCCCGTGGATCCGCCGATCAGAATCCGCGCATATGGTTTGGCGACGATGCGGAATTGCTTTTCGAGATACGGGATGAGCTCCTGCACGATCGCGTCGCCGTAGGGCCCGTCGTTCACGGAATTGATGGCATACGAATCATCGTAGTACGGCGTCGGATGCTGGAACGTGATGGCAATGACGCGCGGAAAACTGTCGCTCATCCAGGCGCGCGCGAATTCGTAACCGGGTTCTCGCTCGGTATTCATGCGCCGCCGCGCCGCGTGCTCCGCTGTCTCGGGCGTGCCGTTTGGATCGAACCCAAAGGGCGGCGACAGCGTGAAGTGTCCCTGTTCGTAAATCACCGCATAGTGCTGATCGGCGTGCTCGTCGTATCCTGCCGGAAGCAGCACGGTGGCGCCCAGGTACATCGGATGGCCCCAGAAGGCGGTGAGCAGGCGGCTCTGGATTTTGACGTGCTTCACCCACTTGGTGTCGGGCGGCAGCGCGATCGGCGGCAGCGTGCGCGAGAGCGTTAGGCGAACGGTCTGCGTGCGGTGCGGATCCAGGTGGATGCGCTGCGGCTCGCTCACCAGATTGCCCGGCGATTCGTTCCACTTCTGGCCTTCCCACTGGTCCTGGTGCAGCCAGAGGGTGCGTCCATCGGCGCGGTGGAATTCCGTGTACACGTTGAACACCGCCTGCACCCAGTAGTCGCCGGCCGGCAGCGACGCCAGACTCCGCAGCGGATATCCCGCTGCGTTCGCGTCCACGATGACCGTCTGACCGGGCGCGAGGGCGCGCACGTCGGTGCCGAAGAACGGCGTGCTGCGAGCGAGCTCGCCGGCTTGCAGTCGCGGCTCCGGCGTGCCGTCCCGGGCAACGGCGACGTACGCGCGCCCGGTGCGCGGCCCGGTCGCGTTCGGAAAGGCGAGCTCGAAGCGAAGCCCGGACGTGGATTGGCACGACACGGTGCGCGTGGTGGGCTGTGCGACGACAGCGCACGCCAAGAGCAGCAGAGTCCGGTTCATGATGATTTGTCTGTGAGCGCGTCAACGACAGTCGATCGAGCCGTCGATGTTGCGTCCGGGCTCGATGCACCGCAAGAGCATCGTGAGCCGACGTCAGGAGTGCGTGATCATGCTTGCGCGTCTCGGGACTGCATCGTATGCTCGCGCCAAAGGTCGCACAGTACACAGCACCGCATCCCACTCTGTGTTCCCGCGCGGTGACGCGGCGCCTCGAGTCGGCGCACGTTCCCCGTCCCGCGCTGTCTTTCGTTCGCCTTCATCCATAGTTCTGCCGGGAGGAGCAATGCACACACGCCTGGTCCGATGGGCCCTGCTCGCGGCGCTCGTCACGCCAACGACGCTGTTGGCGCAACAGCGACGAATCAGGGGAACGGTGACTGACGCGGCGGACGGCCATCCGATCTCCGGCGCCGTGGTCACCGTGCGCGAAGGCCGCGGCCTCGCGCAAACCGGAGATGACGGCAAGTTCACGCTCACCGTGGATGGCGGCGCCGTTAGGCTTTTGGCGCGCGCACTCGGCTACGCGCCATCGGAGGCCCCGGTGGCGGCGACCGACACCCTCGTCAACTTCACGCTCAAGAGCGATCCGCTGCAGTTGCAGGCCGTGGTCGTGACGGGGCAAGCCACGAACGTCTCGCGGCGCCTCGCCACGACGTCGACATCGCTCGTGACCGGCGATCAAGTGACGACCGTGCCGGCGGCGTCGGTGGACAAGGCGCTGCAAGGAAAAATCGCGGGCGCCAACATCCAGACCAACTCCGGCGCACCGGGCGGCGGCGCACAGATCCAGATTCGCGGCATCAACACGGTGATCGGCGCATCGGATCCGCTGATCGTCGTCGACGGCGTCATCTACAGCAACGTGTCGGTCGCGTCGGGTTTGTACACGGTGACGAGCAGCGGCAGCGCGTCGGGCACCGGCCCCGAGCAGGACGATGCCGGCAACCGGCTCGCGGACCTCGATCCCAACGACATCGCCTCAGTGGAAGTGCTCAAGAGCGCGGCGGCCTCGTCGATCTATGGATCGAAGGCGGCCAACGGCGTCATCATCATCACCACCAAGCGCGGGTTAGGCGGCACGCCGAAGGCGAGCATCACCCAACGGATCGGATACTCGAACCTCTTGCGCGGGCCGGCATCCCGAGTATTCACGCCGGCGGAGGCGATGAACCTGTACAACTCGCCATCGGACACCGCCACTATCGATTCGCTGATATTGCCTAACGGCAAATTGCCCGTGTTCGATCACTTGCAAGAAGCCGCGGGCAACCATCCGCTGGCGTACGAAACGTCGCTCAACGTGAGCGGCGGCAACGACAACACGAAGTACTTCGTGTCGGGCGACTGGTCGCACACCGGCGGCATCATCAACAACACCGATGCCGGCCGTCAGAATTTGCGAGTGAACCTCGATCAGCGCCTGGGCGACAGGCTCACGCTGGCGCTGAGCAACGCGTTCACGCGCACCACGACCGACAACGGCATGACGAACAACGACAACGCGGGCGCGGGCATCACGTACGCGCTGGCGTACATCCCGAGTTTCGTGCCGCTCAAACCCGTGAACGGCGTCTTCCCGCTGCCGGCATTCACGTACCTCAACTCGAATCCGCTGCAGACGATCGCTCTGGCGTCGAACGAGCAGACCGTGAACCGCTTCACCGGCGGCGCGACGGCCACGTTCCAGGCGCTGTCGGGCGGCAGGCACGACCTCAAGATCGTGGGCGGCGCCGGCGCCGACATCTTCAACCAGAACAACTCGGTGTTCGCCCCGCCCGACCTCTACTTCGAGGCGAATCAGACGGCGCCGGGCGTCTCTACGTTAGGCAATGCCGAAAGCCGCCAGGTGAACTGGAACCTCAATGCGATCGACGTCTTCACGCCATCCTCCTCCGGGACGATGTCGTTCACGACGTCGGCCGGCCTGCAATTCGAGGATCGGCAGCTCGACCAATCGCGCACCACCGCGAACGGATTGCTCGAAGGACAATCCAACATCGATCAGGGCGCGATCTTCGGCCAGCCGTTCGAGTTCAACACGCACGAGAAAACGTTCGCCATGTACGCGCAGGAACAGCTGCAGGCGTTCGACGAACGGCTGTTGGCCGAAGTCGGACTTCGGGCCGAGCGCAGCAGCGTGTTCGGGAACACCGACCAGTACTTCATCTATCCGAAGATCTCGGGCGCCTACCGCTTCCCCGATCTGTTAGGCAGCGGCAGCGACTTCAAGATCCGCGCGGCGTACGGCGAAACCGGCAACCAGCCCCTGTTCGGCCAGAAGTTCACGACGCTGATCGGCGGGCAGAACATCGGCGGCAGCGCCGGGACAGTGGTCGGCGGCGTCGCCGGCTCGCCCACCATCGAACCCGAGCGCGTGCGCGAATTCGAGACCGGCATCGACATGTCGCCGTTCCACGGACGCGCCACCCTCGAGGTGACCTGGTACCTGCGCCACACCACGAACCTGCTGCTCCCGGTCACGCCCGCGACATCCACAGGCTACAGCGAAGTGATCGCCAACGGCGGCGAGCTCCGCAACACCGGCATCGAGGCAGCGTTAGGCATCGCCGCCGTCCAGGACCACGACTTCACCTGGACCGTGCACTCCACTTTCAGCCGCACCCGGTCGCTCGTGCTGAAACTGCCCGGCACCGGCTTCAGCCCGCCGTCCGCGGGTTTCGGCCTCGCGTTCGGCGAATTCTTCGTCCAACAGGGCCATCCGATCGACCAGATCATCGGTCAAACCGCGATCAATCCCGACGGCTCATTCGTGGTCAAATCGTTCGGTACCGCCTCGCCGAATTGGGACTGGGCCCTCGGCAACGACTTCACGTACAAGGGATTTTTCCTGACGTCGCTGTGGGATTGGCAGTACGGCGGCCTCGCGCAGAACCAGACGCTGTCGCTCTACGACTGCAACGAGTTGACGTCGGACGCCGGTACGCCGGCCGGACAGGCGCGCATCCAGGATTGCTTCGACGGCATCGCGACGCCATACGTGCAATCCACGTCGTTCCTCAAGCTGCGTGAAGTGAGCATCGGCTACACGCTGTCGGAGAACATGGCCAAAAAGTTCTTCGGATCGAGCGACGTCAAGCTCGAGTTGACGGGACGCAACCTGCTCATCTTCACGAACTATTGGGGATACGATCCCGAGTCCAGCAATTTCGGACAGCAGGCCATCACACGGAACATCGATCTGGGACCGTATCCGCCGTCGCGCCAATTCATGTTCTCCATCACCGCGGGGTTCTGACCATGACACGCACTGTGCACCGGGTTGGATCCGCGCTCACGGCGGCGCTGTGCCTCGCCGCCGGGCTGTCGTTAGGCGCCTGCGGCGGGTTCAACATCACCGACACCAACCAGCCCACCCAAACCGACCTCGAGAACAATCCGACGAAGTCCAAGCTGGCCGCGGCCGCGACCGGCATTTTCTCGGGCGCGCGCTCGGACATCACGGGCTTCATCTGGCAGGTGGGCTCGATGGGCCGCGAAGGCATCAATCTCTCCGGCAACAACCAGCCGGACTACCAGGAGCCGTACTTCGGTCCGCTCTCGTCCACGCAATTCGGCGGCTCGGAGTGGGCCGGGCGCTACGCCAACATTCGCACGATCAACGTCTACCTCGATGCCGCGCCCAAGGCGAAGGACCTCTCGCCCCAGGAGCTCTCGGCGTCGCAGGGGTTCGGCAAAACGATGGAAGCGCTCGCCTTCATGTACGTGATCGAAACGCGCGCGGGCCTCGGCGCACCAGTCGATGTCGATCGCCCGGTGACGGCGCCGCCAGCCGATTTCGTGAGTGAAGACAGCGTGTACGGCTACATCATCGGATTGTTGGACAGCGCGCAGACGGCGCTGCAGAACGCGGACGGCACGTCGTTCCCGTTCCCGATTCCACCGGGATTCACCGGCTTCGACCAACCATCCACGTTCCTCCTGTTCAACCGCGCGCTCAAGGCGAAAGCCGAGATCCTGCGGGGCACGGCGGGGTGCGGTCAACCGTGCTTCCAGGCCGCGCTGGCCACGCTGCCGCAAACCTTCATCGACCCGACGCCCTCGTCGTTAGGCATCGGACCGCAGTTCGATTTCTCGACCGCATCCGGCGACCAACAGAACGGACTCGCCGAGCCGCTCGATGGCACCACGTTCTTCGCCGACACGTTCATGCTGGTGCACGCGCAACGTCAGGCCGGCGGCGAGCTGGACGCGCGTGTCCTCGCCAAGACCGCGCGCGCGACCCGCGATCCGGTCTGGTCGATTCCCGCCGTGCCGCTGCCGGGCGTGCTCAAGTACGTCATCTATTTCACCGGCGGCCAGCCCGATCTCGGCAAGCCGGTTCCGATCATTCGCGACGAAGAGTTGATCCTGTTGCGTGCAGAGGCCGAGATCCAAACCGGCGATCTCACCGACGCGCTCACGGACATCAACTTCATCCGAACGAATTCCGGACATCTCCCGGCGATCTCGTCCGGCACCTGGACGTCCATGTCCAACGCCGAGCGCATCAACGAGTTGTTGTACAACCGCTGGTTCTCACTCATGTGGGAGCAGGGCACCCGCTGGATCGATGCACGGCGCTACAACCTGCTCGGCACCATCGAGCCGGGGGTTCCGGGTGGTCAGGTTCCGCAGCGCATGCCGATTCCGCAGGACGAATGCAGCGCACGCAACCTGCCCACCAATTGCGATCCGTTAGGCACCTGATCGCGAGCTGGACGAGCAATGACGACGGCGGGGGCCGAACGGTCCCCGCCGTCGCGCATCGTGGTATACTCCTCTGGACACGGCAAAACCGGACACGACAGCTGTGGTGGTTTGGGCCCTCTCAATGGGCTGATCCCTGGATCGTGAGGCTGGGCCCGGCCGAGGAGAGTGATACGCTCATGAAGACGCGGACACGGCGCGGACACGACAGGACAAAACAACGTCTTTGATTGTTATTCGGGCTGTGCCCGTTGTGTCCTGCTCCACGCTTAACGACGCGTCGTTGCGGTTGGATATGCACCGACCCCATCTCTTACATCCTTTTTTTATCCTTTTGAACCTTTGTCGTAGATCTCTCCAGGCAGAGCGGGCCCGCCTGCATGGGAGGCCGCGTGTTGACCGGCGCGGCCTTTCACCACCGCCGGACCAGGGCCGAGGCTGCACTTCCCGGCACCACCCGCACAAATCCGCGAAGAGTCGAAAATGAGACCTGGCCTCGGTGCGGCGTTCATTGCAGCCGGCCGATTACACGAAGGCGAAAGCGCTCCCGGCGACGATGCGCACGCACCTTGTAACGGCACGCGCGCGCCTAACCGGCCGTCGTCGAGCCGCCGAGGAGCGTCAGCACTTCTCCGGTGATGTAGCTCGAGTCTGCGTTAGACGCGAAGAACACGTAGCTCGGCGACACCTCTTCGGGCTGGCCGGGACGGCTCATCGGCGTGTCTTCGCCGTGTTGGGCGACTTCGCTGCCGCCCTTGTCGGCCACGTTGAGCGGCGTCCAGATCGGACCGGGCGCCACGCAATTCACCCGGATCTTCTTGTCGACCAGCATCCGCGCGAGCGACTTCGTGAATGCGTGAATCGCCCCTTTGGTGGCCGAATAGTCGAGCAGCTGTCCGCTGCCTTCGAGTCCCGTGATCGACCCGGTGTTGATGATGGCCGAGCCCGGCTCGAGGTGCGGGATCGCCGCGCGAGCCATGTAGAAATAGCCGAAGATGTTCGTGCGGAAGGTTCGCTCGAGCTGTTCGTCGGTAATGTCGCCGATGCTCTTCTGATGCTCCTGGTAGGCCGCGTTGTTGACGAGCACGTCGAGCCGGCCTAACTCGCGAACCGTACGCTCGACCGCCCGTTCGCAGAACGAGGAATCGCGCACATCACCCGGAATGAGCAGACATTGGCGGCCCTCGTGTTCAATGGCCGATTTGGTTTCTTCCGCGTCCTGCTGCTCGGGCTGCGTGTACACGATGGCGACATCAGCGCCCTCGCGCGCGTAGAGCACTGCCACCGATCGTCCGATGCCCGAGTCGCCGCCCGTGATCAGCGCGACTTTGCCGTCGAGGCGACCGGCTCCGTGATAGGCCGGCGCCATGAACGCCGGACGAGGTTTCATCTTCGCCTCGATGCCCGGCCGCGGTTGACTCTGTTTGGGGAACGGCGGCTTGGGTCGTTTGCCGCCATGCGCCTGCATCTTGGGCGCGGCGCGCTTCGTTTTCTTCATCGACTTCGGCACGGTCCACCTGCACGCAACGGGAATTCGCGTGCAGGGCAAGAAGCAGTCCTCGCGTGCCCGGGTCAGTCAGCCCGCGTCGTTCAGCCTATCGCAGCGTGTACAGATATGCGGCGATGTCGCGCGCCTTTTGCTCCGTGATGCCGAGGTTGGGCATGGCGGTGCTCGGCTCGATCGCCTGCGGTGTTTCGATCCAGCGAATGAGCATCGTCGGCGTGTTCGGCGCCTCGCCCGCGATGTACGTGCGGCGCGACCAGTGAATCAAGGGCGGTCCCACGAGTCCCTGCGCGTCCTTGATGCCTGGAATCATGTGACACGTTCCACACCCCGCGGCGACGATGTCCTGTGCGCCGCGCTGCGGATCGGCGCCGACGATGGTCTGCGACGGTTCGGCGGCGTCGGCGGTCTTGTTGCACGCGGACACGATCGCGGCCGCCGCCAGGAGGGCGACGACGCCGAGCGTCCGGCGGCTACGAGTCGCGGCGAATCGTTGGACAGTACGCATTCATTCCTCCGAGTGGGCGCCGCGGTGCGCGGCGTGCGCGGCCCCGTGCGCCGGCTTTGTCTTGGCGGCCGTCGCCGGCATTGCGTTAGGCACAAGAGGATTGTGCGACTGGTGCCCGCCCGGCCACGGTTCGCCGCGCGCCTGGCTGATCGCCCACACGTACGCGGCGACGAGGTGCACCTGCGCATCCGTGAGATCCGATCGCCCGCCGCGCGGCGGCATGGCGATGGGGCTGCGGGTCAGATCCTGCGGCATGCCCGTCTTGATCAGCGAATCGATGGACTGCCAGTTAGGCTGCGCCCAGTTGAGGCCGGCCGTCAATGCGTCGCCCATCGCCGGCATGCCTTCCGCCTCCTGCCCGTGACAGGCGAAGCAGTGCCCCTGGTTGTGAAAGATGCTGTCGCCCTCGACGAGCATCTGCGTCGTCATGCCCGCGGGCAGCGTGGGCAGCGTGTCCGGTTGCAGATCGTCGTGCGTTTTTACCTTCGGCATCTTCGACGCCGGCGGCTGGTTGCTCTCGTGCGGGGCGTTGTGTCCCGCCTGCGCGTCCAGCGGCGACACGAGCCAGAGCGCGGCGGCCGCCGCCGCTGCGATGCACCACGCGGGGCGTCTCATCGGGCCGGCGCTCCCGCCGCCGATGAATCGTTAGGCAATGCAAACGCGATCATCTCGTCGCCGCGCGGCGTGTCGAGCGTCTGGCTCCCCGTGACGGCGACGGCGATGTACTGTTTGCCGTCGACGGCGTAGCTGATCGGCGGCGCGTTGATCGCGGCATCGGTCTTGTAGCTCCAGAGCTTGCGTCCGGTGCGAGCATCGAACGCCAGGAGCTGCTTGTCTGACGATCCCGTGAACACCACGCCGCCCGCGGTGGCCAACACACCGCTGATGATCGGCTTCGAGACGCTGTCCTTCCAGGCAATCTTCCCGGTGCGGAGATCGACGGCGCTGAACACGCCGTACACGCCCGTCGGTTTCGCTTCCACCGTCCCGCCCCACCATTGCGCCGGCTGCTTGAGCGTCATGTGCTGCAACCAGTACTTGTGCGGCAGGTAGTTGCCGTCCACGTACAGGTAGTTCGTCGCCGGGCTGAACGCGGTCGGGCTCCAGTCCGAGCCGCCTAACGGACCGGGGTTGACCACCACGCCGGCGGTATCGGGCCGCTTCATGTAGTTGAGGAACGGCACGAACGGGGCGCTCTTGCGGATCGGTTTCCCGGTCTCGCGGTCGAGCACGTACACGTATCCATCCTTCCCCGCTTCGGCGACCACCTTCGTCACGTGGCCGCTGCTGTCGGGCAGGTCCGCCAGCACGGGCGGCGTCGTTGCATCGTAGTCCCATACATCGTGCGACACTTCCTGGAAATACCACTTGAGCTTGCCCGTTTTCGCATCGAGCGCGACGATGCAGTCGCTGTAGAGATTGTCCCCCGGCCGTATCGATGCGTCGATGTCCGGCGCCGGGTTCCCGATATCGAGGAACAGCAAGCCTGTCTCCGGGTCGTATGCCGGATGCTGCCACATCGGCGCGCCGCCGTGACGCCACGAGTCCGCGTATTTGGCGCTGTCGGCGTGCTCGCGCTTCAAGTCGCGCGCGAACGACATCCCCCAGTCATCGGTCGCGCGCCACTTGCCCCACCACCCGCCTTCCTGCGGACTCGGCACCGTGTACCACCGCCACACGCGATGCCCATCGCCTGCGTCGTACGCGTCCACGTAACACCGGCATCCTTGTTCGCCGCCGCTCACGCCGGTGATCACCAATCCGTTCACCACCGTCGGCGCACCCGTCATGTGATAGCCGGCTTCATTGTTCCCCACCTGCACCGTCCAGATCGGATGACCGTTTCTCGCGTCGAGGGCGACGAGCCGGGCGTCGAGCGTCGCCATGAACACGCGTCCGCCGTACACGGCTACGCCTTTGTTGTTGGTCGAGCAGCAATCGACGACCGTGTGTCCGAGGTACGGATACGCGTAGTGCCACAGCGTTTTCCCGCTGCGCGCGTCGACGGCAAACACGTTGTTGAGCGCGGTCGTGAAATACATCACGCTGTCGATGACGATCGGATTCGTTTCCGATGCGTGCGGAATGCCCGAGTGGTGGATCCACGCCGGACGCAGCTTCGAGACGTTCGTCGTGTTGATCGACGCGAGCGTGGACCAGCGCCGGTTCGTGTAGTCCTTCCCGTACGCCGCCCATTGCGTCGAATCGCGCATTCTTGCATTCTTGGTCCGTTGGGCGCCTGCGGCATCGAAGTGCGACGTCTCGCCCGCGTGGGCCTTCTGCGGCGTGTTGTTCGAGCACGCGAACAGGGACGCGATGGCCAGGGCGGCTGCCCAACGACTCGTTGGAAGTCCCGGTCCCGATCGTGTCATCGCTCGAGCCTCGTCATGACTTGGGGAAGAGCGGTGCTAACGGGAACGACAACTGGAGCTCGAGCGACGCCGAGTGGGCATTGTCGAGAAAGACGCGTTCGCCGAGCGGCACTTCGTCGCCCTTCTTCGGCAGGCCGGTCGCCACGTAGTCGAACACCGTCAACACGTCCACGTTCTTGAGATACGGGATGCCGAGCCTCGAAAAGAGGCTCCAATCCCCGATCGCCGTGAGATCGAGCTTGTGCGTGTAGCCGCTCTGATCGTTCGGCTGCGCGGCCGCGCTGAACTGGTCCGCCACCTGCAGATTGATCGTCAGCAAGCCGTCGGTCTTCGTTTTGGGCAGCACGGAGACGAAGGCGCCCATGTCGACGGCGGGTGAGTTGGCGCGGATGTTCTGCGCGCCGACTTCGCTGGCCGTGTACTGGGTGTATGGATTGGCGTGCGCCGTTGCGTTAGGCAACCACGACACGTTGAAGAAGACCGACGTCAGCGGAATCGCCGTCTTCGCCGTGCCCGTGAGCACGATCAGGCTGCTGGTCTGCCCCGGAATTCTCGTAATGGCGCCGGTCGACAGCGATTTGACGCGCGGCCCGTTGATGACGTGCGTCCGGATGAGCCCGGGCTGAAGCAGCAGCTGTGGCTTGCAGATCGCCTTGCAGGTGGTCGTGTCCTTTTTCTGTGTCGAGTCTTGCGCAGTTGCGCGCGTGGCCAGCACTGCGACCGCCAACAGAGCGATCGACGCACCCCGTGTCCGAGCTCCCGAGCCCATAACAACCCCATTCCAGACGACATCCACCCTGTTTCGCAATCCACGCGCCACGTTTATGGGGTCCCATGTAATTGCCGATGCCGCAACGCAGCGCTCGCCGCGCCCCCCGGCGCTATGCACGCGCTCGGCGAACGCGTCCGATCTGAGCGGATCACATGAGCGCGGGATCGGATGTTGCGCTTCACGGGTCCATCGTGAGCGATGTGTCGTACGAGTTCACTCCGTGCCCGATCTGCGGCGCCGTGGCGGCCTCGGTGGTCGCCGACGCGGACGACATCCGCGCCGAAGTCGAACGATTGTGGGTGTTTCAGGGGCGCCGCCTCGACGATCAGACGCCCGTGCATCGCTTGTTGGACCGCGTCGTGTTCTCCCAGCGCCCTCCCCTGCGGCTCGTGGCGTGCGAGCGGTGCGCGCACGTGTATCGCAATCCCTCGGAGCGGCGCGAAGCGCTGGAGCGCGCGTATCAGGACGCGCAGTCCGCGAGCGTCTCCTTCGAGCACCTGTATCGCATGCAGCGCGCGGCCTTCCTGACGCAGGCGCGACGGCTGGTCGACACGGCAGGACGCACGGGCCGCGGCCTCGAGGTGGGCAGCTACGTCGGCGCATTTCTCTCGGCCATGCAGAACACCGCGTGGTCGTTCGAGGGCGTCGACATCAGTTGCGACGCCGTTGCCTTCGCGGCCGCGCACGGCCTGCGTGTCACGCTCGGCGGGATCGACGACATTCGTCCGGCGCGGCCCTACGACGCGGTGGTCGTGTACAACACGTTCGAGCAGCTGTACGATCCGGCGGCGGTGCTGCGATCGGCACACCGTGTGCTCCGGCCCGGCGGCGTGCTGTCGCTCCGCGTGCCTAACGGAACGTTCTACCGGCGCTGGCGCGCCCGCCTGCGCGGCCCGCTCGCCGCCCTCGCGGTCCGCCTCCTCGCGCACAACAACCTGCTGAGCTTCCCGTATCGCCAGGCGTTCAGCGAACGCTCGCTGTCCCTGCTGCTCGACCGCGCCGGGTTCACCACCGTGCGCGTCGTCGGCGACACGCTGGTGCCCGTGGCGGACCGGTGGACCACCTGGTTAGGCGAGCTCGAGGAGCGCGGCGTGAAGGCCTTCGAACGCATCGTCGAACGCGGCTGGCGCGCCCCCTGGGTCGAGCTCTACGCGAAGCGCGGCGTCGAGCCGGGCGGCCGCCGGCCGGTGGCCGCGGCGGCGCCTTGACGGCTCCGCTCCAACAGGCTTCCGTTGAAAGACGTATTGCAAGGATGGCACGCCTCGACCACCAGCTTCCCTGCCCCGCGTGAGCGCTATCGACCTATCGAGCGACGTTGGTCTCGCGGCCTGCGGCCTCCTCACGCTCAACATCCTCCTGGGCCTCCTCCTGTCCATGCGGTACAACCCGTGGACGCACTGGCCCCACCGGCGCTTCAACTATTTTCGCATCCACAACTGGACAGGATACATCGCGCTCGGGGTCTCGGCGCTGCACCCTGTGATCGTGTTGTTTTCCGCCACCGCGAACTTCCGCGTGTTCGACATCGTCGTACCTGTGCAGTCGCCCAAGCAACCGCTGGTCAACTCGTTGGGCGCGATCGGTCTCTACACGTTGGCGCTGGTGGTTGTCACATCGTACGTCCGGCATCGGATGACCCGCCACAGGTGGAAGCTGCTGCATTACGTGGCGTACGTGTCGGCCGCGTTTTTCTTCGCCCACTCGCTGTTCTCTGATCCGACGCTCAAGGGCCAACCGGTCGACTGGTTGGACGGCGAGAAGGTGTACATCGAACTGTGCGTGCTGCTGATCGCCGCGGCATCGGCGTATCGCGTGAAGTGGGGCATGGTGCACGCGAAGCGTCGGTCGTTAGGCAGCGCGCGCGCGCTCCCGGCCGCGCCGGTCTCGGCGTCCGGCGCCGGCGCCTCCTGACGGAACCCGATATGACGTCTCTCACGCTGGATCCATCGAGCACCGCGCTCGTCCTCATCGACTTGCAGCGCGGCATCGCGTCCACAGCCACCCAGCCGCACGCCGCAGCGGACGTGATTGCGCGCGCCGCGCAGCTCGCAGCCGGATTTCGGAAGCGCGGTTCCATGGTCGTGCTCGTGAACGTGGACCCGGGACCGCACGGCGTATTGTTTCCGCGACCGATCGTCGACCGGCCTCGTCCGCCATTCGACGCGCCGCGCGACTGGTCTGAGATCGTGCCCGAGCTCAATGCCGCCGAGTCGGACGTCCGCATCACCAAGCATCAGCCGGGTGCGTTCCACGGCACGGATCTCGATCTGCAGCTGCGCCGGCATCGCGTGGACACGATCGTGATGGGCGGAATCTCGACCAACGTCGGCGTCGAGTCGACGGCGCGCGCCGGCTACGACCTCGGATACAACTTCGTGTTCGTCGAAGATGCGATGGCTGCGCGCGAGGCGGATCTGCACACCTTTCCGGTCACTCGGTATTTTCCGACCATCGGCCGCGTGCGGTCGGCGCGGGAGGTGCTCGAGGTGCTCGACGCGCTCGGTTAGGCAGCTTACTGGATGAGCGTGAGCGCCGCCTGCCGGATCACCTCGAACGCGCTCGGCTTTCCGTCCTCGTTCGCGTCATCGTTGGTGTTGAACGCGGCCACGACGGCCGCCTTGGTGGCCGGATTGAAGTACATGAACGCCAGGAACCCGGCCTGGCTTCCGGTGTGGCCGATGAGCGTCGACGTGCCGCGCGGCAGCACGAAGAACGAGAGTCCCATCCATTCCGGGTGCGCGGCGCTGTCGGGCGTCGTCAGATACAGCGGATGCCACATCTCTTCGAGCGATTTGCGCGACAGCACGTATCCGTATCGCCGCTCGAGCGCCGGATCGCCGCGCGACGCGTCGGTGAGGAACGCCAGGTACGTCGCCAGATCCGCCAGCGGCGCGTTCCAGCCGCCGTTCGGGATCGTGATCCCCGGGTCGAACTCGCGCCCGTTGTCCTGCACGTGCACGCCGCCGGTCGCCGTGTCGTGCACCACAGTGTAGTTCGCCGAGCGATCGTCAGCCAGGTAGTAGGGCGTCGTGTTGAAGTAGCTGCGCGTCAGGCCTAACGGAGACAGAATGTTCTTCTGGACGTACGTCTCCCAGGGATCGTCGGTCAGCTCGCTGATGATGCGGCCCAGATAGATGAAACCGGGGTTCGAGTAGCTGTATTTCGATCCCGGTTTGAAGTAGATCTGCTGGTAGGGCATCATCGCAACGAGCTGCGACCACGTCGTCGGCTCGAACGGTTCCCACGGCAAGCCCTGCTTGTACGGCCACGTCGGGTTCTGAAACCCGGCGGAGTGCGACATCAGCATGTGGATGGTGATGCTGTCCATCGACCCGAACGGGTCGTGCACCTGCCGCAGTTCAGGGATGTAGCTCGTCACGCGATCGTCCAACGCCAGCTTGCCTCGATCGCGCAGCTGCATGATCGAGATTGCGGTGAGCTGCTTGGTGATCGATCCGTAGTGAAAGATCGTGTTCTGCGTGACGCGCTGACCGCGTGCACGATCCGCCCAACCATATTCGTGGTGCGCCACGACGCGTCCGTCGCGCATGAGCAGCACCGCGGCTCCGACGATGCTGTCGCTGTGCGCCGCGCTGTCGAACAGATTTGCGAACCCGCGCCACGCGGCCGGTTCGGCGACCGATTCCTTGTGTTGGGCGCGCGCTCCAGGCGCGGCGACGACCGACGCGGCGAGAGCAGTCACCAGCGCGCGACTGACGCTGGACCGCGAAAGCGGCATCGCCCGGCACCGCGCGACATCAATCAGAGAGGTCACTCCTTGTAATAGCATCGGTGTCAATACGCGGAAGAGCGGGAGGCTCGCGTGCGGGTCTCTACGCTCATGAAGACGCGGACAAAGCACGGACGGAACGGACAAAGCACGGATCGCTCGGCTGAACAGGATGGCTCTGTTGTGAGAGAACGAACAAACTGTTCTGTTTCACAAAAAAACAAGGCGTTGTTCCTGTGCAGCCGAGCGACCCGTGCTTTGTCCGTTCTGTCCGTGCTTTGTCCGCGTCTTCATGAGCGTAGAGACCTTCCAGCCGCCTCACACAGGCCAACCATCTATAGTATAGGACTGGCCCCTCCAAACGCCGGCTCGGCTACGCCCGGAGCGCTATCGACCGACCCGTCCTCGGCCCGCGTTGTCCGTCGCGAAGCGCTATTCCGCCATTCACGACCACCGCTGAGACCCCGACTGCGTACTGAAACGGATCAGCGAACGTTGCCCGGTCGCTCACCGTCGATGGATCGAACACCACGACGTCGGCTGCGTATCCGGGCGCGATTCGTCCGCGATTCGGCAGTCGCATGCGGGCCGCTGTTTGCGCCGACATTTTGTGAATCGCCTGCGGCAGGGTGAGCACGTGGCGCTCGCGCACGTAGTGGCCGAGGATGCGTGCGAACGTTCCGAGCGAGCGCGGGTGCGGGTGACCGGAACGACCCGGGCCGGAAATCGCGACTGCGCCGCCGTCACTGCAAATCGTGCACAACGGATCGGCGAGAAAGCGTTCGAGATTCGTCTCGCTCATGGCGAAACCCACCATGCCCACGTCGCCATGGCTTCGCACGAGCAGCCCCACCGCCGCGTCGAACGGATCCCGTCCGATCGAAGACGCGTACTGGCCCATGCGCTGTCCTTCCACCTTGCGATCGTCGTCGGCCGCGACGGACGAGATGAGCACGTTGTCCCATCCGCCTAACAATTGAATCTTCTCGGCCGCCGCCGCCCGCAGCTTGGGCGCGAGATCCGGCTGCGACAGCCGCCCAACGAAGGCATCGTTGCCGCCGTCCTTGCTCCAGGCCGGGAACAGGTTGCCCAAGTCGGTCTGATACGCGATGTACGGATAGCGATCGAACGTGACGTCGAGACCCGACACGCGCGCGCCGTGGATGCGCCGGAGCACTTCGTCGATCTTGTTCCAATTGCGCCGGCCTTCCGTCTTGAGGTGCGACACTTCGAGCGGGCAGCCCGCGCCGCCCGCCACGGCGATCGCTTCGTCCAGCGCCTCGAGCAATCGGTCGTCTTCGTTGCGCATGTGCGTGGCGTACGGCAGCCGGCGCCGCGCGCACGGGCGCGAGAGGGCGATCAGCTCGCCTAACGGAGCAAATTGTCCCGGGATGTACTCGAGGCCCGACGACACGCCGCACGCGCCGTCGGCGAGCGCGGCCTCGACGAGCGCGGTCATGCGACGCAGCTCGTCGCGTGTCGCGGGCCGGTCGTCGTCGCCCACGACCACGTGCCGGACGGTTCCGAGCCCGAGCATGCTCGCCACGTTCACGGCGCTCGGCAGTGCGTCGATAGCGGCAAAGAAGCCGCGCATCGTGGCGTACGCGGGTTCGCCCGCTTCGCCGGTCCGCGTGGGCGCGCGCGATGAGCCATCCTGCCCAACGATGACCGTCGTCACGCCCTGCCGGATGATGGATTCGGCGAGCGGGTCCACGAACAGCCCGTCGTCGGCGTGGGAGTGGATGTCGATGAAGCCCGGCGCGACGGCGAGCCCGCGCGCGTCGATCAGGTCGCGAGCGTCGTCGCCCAACGAGCGAGCCACGGCGGTGATCCGCCCGCCCGCGATGCCGACGTCGCGCTCGATGCCGTCCGCGCCGGTGCCGTCGAACACCGTGCCGCCGCGAATGATGAGGTCGAACCGCCGCCGGCCCGGCGCACGAATCGCCGGCGCGCAGCCGGCGAGCACCAGCGCCGCGGCGGCGGCCGATTCGACGAGAAACTGGCGACGGTTAGGCAACGGGGAGCCGACTCCCGGCTGAGTTTCCGCGCCGCGCCGCCAAGGCGGACGCGTGCATGCCTAACGCTGCGCCGCGCGGCGGGGCGGGCGCGGCTCCGGCACCACCGTCGCCGGCGACCGCGCGCCGTGCGGCCCGATGCTTCGCACACCGGCCCACAGGTCATCGAGTTGCGCATCCACCACCACCGACGTGCTGTCACCCGCCGCCACCACGCGCTGCCAGGCCGGCGACGTCGTGGAGCGCAGCAGGATCTCGTACGCGGCGGCGCCGGCCACGGGCTTCCACGTGAGGCGCCACGTCTGCCCGTACGGACGCACGCGCTCGATCCGCACGCTGTCCGGCGGCGCCGGCGCCGCGCCCACCGCGCCCAACACCAGCGCGTTCACCCGCGCGATGTTGGCCGCGTAGCCGAAATTGACATGCGAGAAAACGTCGTTCGGCGTGTGCTGGCGATCGAGCGCTTCCATGCGCTCGGTGGTGCGGATGCCGGGCTCGCCTAACGCAACAAACGGCTCGTGGTCGGTGCCGCGCCCGATGCGGTCGATGCGGTACACCTGCATGATCGCGATGCCCGGATGGTAGAGCGCGCCTAACGCACCCGCGTAGCGCGCCAGCTCGCGGCCCGGGCTGTTGTCCGGGTCGCCGCTGTAGATCCGCATGTTCGTCGAATCCGTGCGCCCGTTGTCCGCCGCGACATTGCCGTCGAGATCGTCCGACATGTCGGCCGACACGCGATACCCCGCATCGTGCAGCCGCCGCGCCAGGTGCGACGAGCCCAACAAGCCCTGCTCTTCCCCCGCCACCGCGGCGAAGAGCACTGTCGCATCCAGGCCTTTCGGGAAGCGGCGCGAGAATACCCGCGCCAGCTCGATCACGTCCGACGTGCCCGATGCATCATCGTCCGCGCCCGGCGCGTCGCCCACCGAGTCCATCGGGTCGAGCGCGCAGCGACACGAATCGTAATGCCCCGTGAGCACCACCACGCGCGAGGTGTCGCGCCCCGGCAGCCACGCCAGAACGTTCACCACCTTCACCGGCGGATGGTTAGGCGCCCGCGGCAGCGGCACCATGGCCGGATCGTATTCCACCCTGAGACACCCGCCGCACTTCGCGCTGATGGCGCTGAGCGTCGTGTAGATGTAGCGTCGCGCGGCGCCGATGCCGCGAGTCTCACTCGTCGTGTCGCTCAACGTGTGCCGCGTCCCGAACGACGCCAACACCGAGTCCGTGCGCCGGATGTTCGCCGCCGAGATGTCCTTCACCGCCAGCGCCAGCGTGGGATTTTTCACCAGGCCCGCCGTGCGCCCGATGGCGTGTCCGGCCGTTCCCACCTGCGCGGCGGCTCCCGCCGGCACCGCACAGATGAGCCCCCCACACACCGCGCCTGCGAGGACCACGCGCCAGGCGCGCAACATGCGCCCCGCGCCACCAAGGCGCAGTGGCGCCGGAGTACTCTGACCCATAAATCTCCCGATCACGAAGGGCGGACAAGGCGGAAGGCGGACAAGGCGGAAGGCGGACAAGGCGGGACAAGGCGGGACAAGGCGGGACAAGGCCGGATACTGCAAGAAGGGTTATACCGGGAATTTCCGGGAAGCGCGGCGGTGCTGGACCCTAACACAGGGTCGAAGATAATACCACCGGCGGTCTCTTCTCCTGCGCTAGCGGATCGGATGCCGTTTTCTCATGTCATGTATCTCCGTTCATGAAGACGCGGACACAGAACGAACACAGCGGACACGACACCAGCATCACCAAGGCGTTGATTTTTTTTCGGTGCTTTGTCCGTTGTGTCCTGCTTTGTCAGCGTCTTCATGAGCGTAGTACTCCGCCCGCCCAAGCTGCCTCACGATCCATTTTCTATCGTTCGTTCCATTTTCTTTGCGGCCACGTTTCCCGGAGTCCCCGAATACCTCAACAGAGAGCGGGCGACCCCGTGACGCGACCCGGGGCATCGACAGTCCTTTACTAGTGGAGACACGTTCGGACGCAGACCTCATCGCCCAGGTGCTCGCTGGGCATTCCGACGCGTACGCAATCCTCGTCGATCGTCATCGCGACCGCTGTTATCGGTTCGCCGTACGACTCCTCGGCGATCGCGACGATGCGGATGAAGCACTGCAGTCTGCGTTCGTGCGTGCGTTCCGGGGACTCGCGGGATGTCGGAACCGCGACCACCTTTCGGCGTGGCTGCTCCAGATCGTGCGCAACGAGTGCCGCACGATTGCCGGTCGCCGCGCCAAGCGGGCACAGCGCTTCGTCCGCGACGACGACGAGTTGAACAACGCGCCGATCGAGCAACCCGCCGAGACAACGGCGATGCTCGAAGAAATTCAGTTCGCGCTCGACAAGATCGAGTTGGACCAACGGGAAGCGTTTCTGCTCAAGTACGTGGAGGAGCTGAGCTACGACGAGATGTCGTCGCTCACGGGCGCCAGCGTTCCGGCGCTCAAGATGCGGGTGAGTCGCGCGTGCGCGCAGCTGCGGAAGCTCCTCAAACGAGAGGGGATTCATTCATGACGGATCACGATGATCGAGACCTGAACGACGGCGGCCGGGACGACGCGTTCATCCGCGGCGTCGCCGACGCGCTGCGTTCGGCCGAGCCGGCGCGCCCCGATCTCACCGAGCGGGTGATGCACCTCGTGCATTTCGACGCGCGCCGTTCGCACTCGGCCGCCCGCGGGTGGTGGACGCGCCGACGCACGATCCATCTCTCGTTTTCAGCCG
Source organism: Gemmatimonadaceae bacterium (assembly GCA_036273715.1). Lineage (NCBI taxonomy): Bacteria > Pseudomonadati > Gemmatimonadota > Gemmatimonadia > Gemmatimonadales > Gemmatimonadaceae > Gemmatimonadaceae bacterium. The sequence goes on along the minus strand of DASUHB010000064.1, from coordinate 1,160 downwards.
TCGGCGCCATCGCCGCCGCGCTGGTGATCGCAGTCGTCGGCGCGATCGTTGGGCGCGCGGTGTCGCGCCCGGGCGTAGACGCGCGGACGCTCGCGTCGGCCCCGGTGAGGGCAGACACGGTGCACATCGTGCGCTTCGTGCTCCTTGCGCCATCGGCGTCGAGCGTCTCGATCGTCGGCGACTTCAACGACTGGCAGCGGGACGCCACGCCGCTCCGCCCAGCCGGCGCCGCCGGTGTGTGGGCTGTGTCGCTGCCGCTTCCGCGCGGTCTCCACCAGTATGCCTTCATCGTCGACGGAACGCGTTGGACTCCCGATCCCGCCACCTCCACGACCGTGACCGACGACTTCGGCACGACGACGTCCGTCATTGCCGTCGGTGACGCGACCTGACCGGTCCGCCCATCGGCACCGGATATCGATTGGCGCATCGGCGCGGGTAGACCCGCGTGTGGTGCTCGTGCTGGTGTGCATCGCGGCGGCTGTCACCCGGACGGCCGCCGCGCAACGCATCGACGCCACCCTGGATGCCGGCGCCGCGGGCATCCGCTATAACGATTCGATCGACGCGGCAGCGGCCGTGCTGTCGCCGAGCCTCCGCCTCGCGACGCGCGCCCTCGACGTGGGCGCCGTAGCGAGCGTCGCCCAGTTGAACAGCGGCGATTGGGCGGCGCAGGGTTCGTTAGGCGGCTCGTTCTACACCCCGGCGTTAGGCGCGCTGCGCGGCGAGCTCGCGGTGGACGCCGCCGGGTCGGACCGCCAGGGCGGCGCGCGCACCGGCCAGCTGCAGGCGTTGGCGCGCGCCGACCTGGTGCACGCCGCGTGGGGCGCATGGTTAGGCGGCGGCGCCGGCCGCGCATGGGATGGATTCGCGGGACACAGCCTCGCATTGGCCGACGCCGGCGTCTGGCTCAGCCGCGACGCGCTCACCGCCAGCCTCAGTGCGACGCCGACCGAGATCGACGACAGCATCACGTACACGGACTTCGAGGCGGCCGCACGTTGGGCGCGCGGACGCCTCGAGCTGCGCGCATCGCTCGGCGCGCGCGCGGGACACGCGCTTGCCGCGGTGACGAACGGCCGCGCCTGGGGCGCCGCCGGCGCGGTGTTCTGGGTTGCGCCGCGCGTCGGGATCTCCGCCGATGCCGGACTCTATCCGCC